>JBOGMA010000670.1:0-6477 GCA_050746465.1 Acidobacteriaceae bacterium | reverse complement strand
ATGCTGGGCTTCACGGGCCGGGGCACGGCTCCGGTGCGTTTGGATCTGATCAGCGGACCACAGTTGGCGCGGATGGCGTTTCCGGCGAACACACGCTGAAATTTTGATCCAACCAATCAGTCAATTTTTGATTCTTTCCCTTCTGCCGTTAAGATGAAGTGTTCCAAAATAACTGGGGAAATCTGCCAATGGCGTGGTGCGGTTCGGATGCTGGTATGCGGGATCGTGTGATTGTAGCGCTGGATGTTCCGCATTCCGCGCGGGCGCTGGCGCTGGTGGAGCGGCTGGATGGCATAATCCAATGGTTTAAGATTGGGTTGGAACTCTATATTTCTGAAGGAAATGCAATTGTAGAGACGCTCCGGAGCCGGGGCTATTCGGTGTTTCTGGATTTGAAGCTGTACGATATTCCGAACACAGTGGCGGGAGCGGTTCGTTCGGCTTCCAGGGCCGGGGCGGCGATGATGACGCTCCATGCCGGAGGCGGGCCGGCG
This sequence comes from Acidobacteriaceae bacterium, assembly GCA_050746465.1. Lineage (GTDB taxonomy): Bacteria > Acidobacteriota > Terriglobia > Terriglobales > Acidobacteriaceae > Silvibacterium. The sequence goes on along the minus strand of JBOGMA010000670.1, from coordinate 5,983 downwards.
ATGATTGCGGCGGCAGTGGATGCGGCGGCGGGCCTGGACTCGGCCCCCACGCTGCTGGGCGTCACAGTGCTGACCAGCATGGACATGACGCAATTGCAGGCAGTGGGAGTTATGGATGCGCCTGCCGAGCAGGTGCTGCGGCTGGCGCGGATGGGATGGGACTCAGGGATTCGGGGGTTTGTTTCGAGCGCGCAGGAAGTGGCGGCGATGCGGCGGGCATTTCCTGCGGCGACCCTTGTGATTCCGGGAATTCGTCCGGCGGGAGCGGCGGTTGGGGACCAGAAACGGGTGGCGACTCCGGCGGCGGCGATGGAAGCAGGGGCGGACTACCTGGTGATCGGGCGGCCGATTACGCAGGCTCCGGACCCGGCGGAGGTGGCGGCGGCGATTCTGGCTGAGTTGGGCGTTCAGGTTTAATCGCAGGTCCTTGGGCTGCGTCATTGCTTCCCCACCCCGATTTTGAAATGACTCCGGTCGGGATGACAAACTATTTCCATTATGTGCAAGCCGTCGTGAAAGGGCATCCTTGATTCGGTCTCGTTTGCTGCGGAGGATTTTGCCGGCGGTTGCGCTGTTTGTCCTGTTTGCGGTCTGGATGGGCGGGCCGTGGGCGCTTGCTCAGGTCATCAAGGTCGATCACGGGCCGAATGCGGCTTCTCAGATCAACAAGCATTATGTGGTGCTGGTTTCGCTGGATGGATTTCGGTGGGACTATGCGACGAAGTATGGCGCGAAGCACCTGCTGGCGATTGGGGCATGTGGAGCTAGCGCTCCGGAGGGTATGATTCCGGCGTATCCTTCGCTGACGTTTCCAAACCATTACACGCTGGTGACGGGGCTTTATCCCGAGCACCACGGGATCGTGGCGAACTCGTTCTACGACCCGGAGCGGAAGCAGGAGTATTCGATGCATGACCCGGCGACGGTGAGGGACGGGTCGTGGTATGGCGGGGTTCCGCTCTGGTCGCTGGCGGAAAAGCAGGGTATGCGGACGGCGACGTTCTTCTGGCCGGGGTCGGAGGCGAAGATTGCGGGGGAGCGGCCTTCGTACTACCTGCATTATGAGGCGTGGTATCCGGACAGGAAGCGGATTGATCAGGTGATTGCGTGGCTGGAGTTGCCGGCGGCGGAGCGTCCGCACTTTATTACGCTGTACTACGGGAGCGTGGACCATGAGGGGCATTTGCATGGGCCGGACAGCGCGCAGGTCGCGGCGGCGGTGCGGCATGTAGACGCGCTGATGGGCGAGCTGGAGTCGAGGCTGGATGCGCTGCATTTGCCCGTCGACCTGATTGTGGTTTCCGACCATGGGATGGCGAAGGTGGAGGGCCGGCCGATTGCGCTGGATAAGTTTGCCGATTTGCGGGGATTCAAGACGGTGGGATCGCAGCTGTATCCGCGGACGGAGGCGGATGCGGCGCGGGCGTATGAGCAATTGAAGGCGGCGGATGCGGGGTTTCAGGTGTTTCGGCGAGCGAGGGTTCCGGCGGAGTTGCACTACAACAGAAATGCGCGGGAAGGCGACCCGGTGGTGGTGGCGCAAGGGCCATTTTTGATTTCGGCACGCGCGACGGAGCACCATGGCGAGCCGATGGTCGGGAATCACGGCTACAATCCTTTTGAGATGAAGTCGATGCGCGCGATTTTTTATGCCGAGGGGCCGGATATTCGTCCGGGGACGAAGCTGAAGCCGTTTGAGAACGTGAACGTGTTCCCTTTTATTGTGAAGATTCTGGGGCTGACGAGCCCGCAGGTGGATGGCGACGCGAATGTGCTTTCGATTGCACTGCGCGGGGAGGCGGCGCAGTAGATGGCTTTTTATCTGGGGCTAGACGCGGGCGGGACATCAACCAGAGCGGCGTTGGGAGACGAGATGCGCGTGTTGGCGCGGGCCGTGGGCGGCAGCATCAAACCGCTGCGCGTAAGCCGCGAGGAGGCGCGGGAGAATCTGGCCGCGCTGCTGGCTGAGGTGGGGCGCATTTCCGGCGTGGACCTGCGAAAGATTGCAGCGTCATGCGTGGGAACCGCGGGGCTGCGGCTTCCGCAGACCGACGGCTGGATGCGCGAAATCATTTCCGCCAATGCGGGCGGCGAAATTGTGGTGTGCGGCGACGAGGAGATTGCGCTGGACGCGGCGTTTCCGGGGCAGGCGGGCGTTCTCGTCATCTGCGGAACCGGATCCAACACCCTCGGTCGCGCCAGCACCGGGGCGCTGTTCACTGTGGGTGGGTGGGGTCCGGTACTGGGAGACCAGGGCGCTGGCTATTGGATCGGGCACCAGTCTCTACGCGCGGCGCTTCACGCAAAGGATTACGGCCAGCCTTCACTCATTCTTCCTCGCGTTCTCGATTTCTGGAAAGCACCCGACCTGAACCAGGTCATCAACATCGCCCATGCGGGAGCCGATTTCTCGCTGCTCGCACCCATCATCGCCCAATGCGCCGAGGAGGGCGACACGGTTGCGCTGGAGGTTCTGGAGCGCGGCGGGCGGATGCTTGGCGAGGATGCCGTGCAGGCTTACAGCCAGGTTCGGCGTCACGAGGCGGAACATCCGATGCCCGGCATTGCTTTTATTGGCAGCATTCTCGACAAAGTGGCAGTGGTTCGCGAAAGCATGATTGAAACGATCCGCCGCAGTCTGCCCACAGTACAGATCGTTCCCCAGGCGGTGGACGCGGTGATTGGCGCGCTATGGCGGGCCCGCCAGGTTTGATAGGCCCAAAACGGCCGATTTGACTTCCACATTGCCGTGAGAGCAGAATCCCGAGACTGGTGTGCCTCACGAGCTTCTCCGCTCCCAGATTCTACCGTTGATTTTCCTCCAGCCCTGAGGCATCTCCTGATCCCACGTTGAGAGAGGTTTCTATGAGCACCGCAACGGCTTCCATGCCTGACATGGATAAATTACATCTGTTTCTGCATAAATTTGTGGGCGACCTGGGCGCGACAGTGAACGCCGGCCTGGTCGTCATTGGAGAAAGCCTGGGCCTTTATAAGGCATTGGCAGCCGGCCCGATGACTTCGGCGGAGCTTGCCGCCAAGACCGGGGTGGACGAACGGTATCTACGTGAATGGCTTTCGGCGCAGGCGGCCGGCGGTTATGTGACCTACGATGCGGACACCAACAAGTTCAGCCTGGACGCGGAGCAGACGTTTACGATGGCGAATGAGGACAGTCCGGCATACCTGCCGGGAGCGTTTGAAGTGGCGCTGGGCTCGCTGTCCGCGGTTCCCCGAATTACCGAGTGTTTCCGTTCCGGCGCAGGGATGGGGTGGGGAGAGCATGTGCCCAGCGTGCACCACGGCACCGAGAAGTTCTTCCGTCCCGGATATGCGGCGAACCTGGTGAGCACGTGGATTCCGGCTTTGGAAGGCGTGAAGGAAAAGCTGGAGAAGGGCGCGAAGGTGGCGGATGTTGGCTGCGGGAAAGGAGCTTCGACGCGGCTGATGGCGAAGGCGTTTCCCAAGTCGGAATTCTTTGGGTTCGATTCGCACGAGAAGTCGATTGAGTTAGCGCGGGAGTCGGCGAAGCGCGAGGGAGTCGACGACAGGATTACATTTACAGTTTCCACGGCAAAGGAAATTCCGAGCAGGGGCTACGATTTTGTAACGGTATTCGACTGCCTGCATGACATGGGCGATCCTGTGGGAGCGGCGAAATACATTCGGCAGGCGCTGGCGGACGATGGAACGTGGATGATTGTGGAGCCGTTTGCGAATGATGAATTGAAGGACAACCTCAACCCTGTGGGGCGGGTGTACTACGGATTTTCCACGCTGCTGTGCACTCCGTGCTCGCGGTCGCAGGAAGTGGGGCTGTGCCTGGGGGCGCAGGCGGGCGAGGCTCGAATTCGGGAGATTGTGACGCAGGCGGGCTTCACCCGGTTCCGTCGGGCGGCGGAGACCCCGTTCAATATTGTGTATGAGGCGAGGCCGTAAAGGCTGCGGTCAGCGATCAGCGTAGAGCGCCCCACTCAGGCCGCGATTGAGTGGGGCGCGGTCAATGTCTGAACGTGTTACTTCCCTACGGGAGTTCCGTGGAGGTAGGTTTCGACGACGTCGTTTTCTGGCGAGAGGATGATGACGTCGGCCCGGCGGCCGGCGACGAGTGAGCCGACTTCGCTTTCGAGGCCGGTCATACGGGCGGGGTTGCGGCTGGCGAGGCGGGCGGCGCTTTCGATGGGCACGCCGGTGAACTCGATAAAGTTCTTCACTCCGCGGTTGAGGCTGAGGGTGCTGCCGGCGAGTGTGTTTTCGTCGATGACGGCCTTTCCGCTTGCGACCTGCACATCCAATTCGCCGAGCTTGTAGTTGCCGTCGGGCATTCCTGCGGCCGACATCGCATCGGTGATGAGAATGGCGCGGGCGCGTCCTTTGCAACGCCACCAGATGTTGACGGCGGCGGGATCGACGTGGAAGCCGTCGCAGATAAGCTCGGCATACAGATCCTCGTTGGTGAGGACTTCGCCCAGGATGCCCGAATCCTTGTGGTCGAAGGCGCGCATGGCGTTGAAGGTGTGGGTGGCGCTGACGGCTCCAGCGCGGATTCCGGCTTCCGCTTCGGACGCGACGGCGTTGCTGTGGCCGATGCTGCAGCGGACGCCCAGAGTTGCGGCGTGCGCAATGACCTCGGGAGCATTGTGCAACTCGGGAGCAATGGTCATGAGGCGGATGTGCCCTTCCGATGCTTGCCACATCTGATCAAAGAGCCACGTGGTAGGCGTTTGCAGCAGGTCAACGGGATGGCAGCCTCGCTTGTGCGGCGAGAGGAAAGGGCCTTCGATGTGGATGCCGAGAGGGCGTGCTCCGTGGTCGTGGCTGTTGATGAATTTTGCGATTCCGGAGAGCGACTTGAGGATGGCGTCAACAGGAGCAGTCATGGTGGTGGCAAGGTAGGCGCCCACTCCGTTGCGCGCGAGAAACTGGCCGACGGCAGAGAAGGCTTCGGGCGTGGCTTCCATGACATCGTGTCCCATGCCGCCGTGCATGTGCACGTCGAAGAAGGAGGGGGCAAGCGTGCACCCTGGAAAATCGCGATGATCGCCGGCGGGAAGCTCGGAGTTGGCGCGCGAGTCGATGGCAATGACGACGCCGTCGTCGATGGCGAGGATGGGGTCGTCGATGATTCCTTCAGGGGCGATGAGCCGGGCGGCGGTGAGGATGGTTTTCATGGTCTTAACTCGCGGAGATTGTTCTCCAGTCCAGTGTATTTCCCACATCTTAAAAGCGAGATGTGGGGCACCCGCTAACTTTACACTGAATGGCAATGGCTCATAAAAAAACCAGCGCCGATCGGCGACGGATTGGGATTCATTTGTCAACGGCCGGAGGGGTTTTCCGGGCGGCGGAGCGGGCGCGCGAGATTGGCGCGAATACGTTTCAGATTTTTTCTTCGAGTCCGCGGATGTGGCGTCCGGCGCGGATACCGGCGGAGCATTGCGCTCAGATGCGGGTGCTGCGGGAGCGGTTTGATTGCGCGCCGCTGGTGATCCATACAAGCTACCTGGTGAATTTGTGCAGCCAGTCGTCGGAAGTTCGGGACAAGTCGGTTGGGGCGTTTCGTGCAGAAGTGGAGCGGGCTCTAGCGCTGGAGGCGGAGTACCTGGTGCTGCATCCGGGTTCATGGCGCGGGCTGACGCGGGAGGATGGCCTGCGGCTGGCGGCGGAGTCAATTGGGCGGGCTACGGATGGCGTGGAGCTTGATGGATGCGACTTTCGGATTCTGATTGAGAACACGGCGGGGGCGGAGTTTTCGCTGGGCGGGAGCTTTGAGCAGGTGGCGGAATTGATCGAACGGCTGAAGCCAGTGGTTCCGATGGGGGCTTGCCTGGATACGTGCCACTGCCATGTGGCGGGGTATGATCTGGTTTCGGCGGATGGTTATGAAGAGACGCTACGGTTGATTGATGGGACGATTGGCTTCGGCGCGGTACGGGTCTGGCACATGAATGATGCGAAGGCGGCGCGGGGATCGAAGCTGGAC
>JBOGMA010000669.1:0-4869 GCA_050746465.1 Acidobacteriaceae bacterium | reverse complement strand
GCATAGCTGTGTTTCATCCAGAGTAGCTGGATTAAAGATGCTTTCCACAAGAAAACGATGCTGTGGATAAAGCAAAAGGGCCCGGAATCGGCTTTAGCCGTTCCGGGCCACCCTGACCGCTGAGCGCTGATCGCTGAACGCTCGCTATTTCGCCTGAACCAGCGGCATCTCCACCAAATGCTCGCTCAGGAACCACACCTGCAGCTCATTCGTCCGCACCACGTCGCTCACCAGAATGTCGTTCGTGCCGTCGTCGCCCATCTCGTCGGCCTTGTTCGCCAGCTCGCGCGCATGTTTGATGTTTGCCTCATGCGCCTCCAGCAGCCGCGAAATCTGCACCGGAACCTCTTCCCTGTCCTTGGGAGCCCGCTCCAGACGCGTCATTTCCGCAACGTCAGGGGCCATCGCCACACTCACTCCGCCCAGGGTCTGAATCCGCTCCGCCAGCAGGTCCACCAATTCCGACTGCTCCGTAAAATGCTTGTCGTAAAGCAGATGCAATTGATAGAAAGTCGGCCCGCCCACCTGCCAGTGCGATTTCTTATAGAGATCGCGCAGCGTGATCGTGTCTGCCAGCATCAGGTTCAGTTGTTCGCAAAGCTCGGCTCTCGTGTGCTCGTCCAGCCCAATGGGCAGCCGCCCAATCACCGTTCCGAACTTCTGTATCGGCCGGGCGTTCTGTTTCCACCTCGGCGTTATGTGGTCAGTGCCTTTTAACGGAACTTCTTTCAAAGCGCGGTTAGCCATTGCCATTCCTCCATGCTCTTTGGATGGGACCGGCGTTTGAAACGCATCGCCGCAAACAAAAAAATTACACTTCCGGATTTGCTCATCCGTTCAGGCGCCTGCTACTTGACCTTCACCTTCGGCTCCACCGACATGCCGGGGCGCAGCAGGTGATGCGCAATCTGCTTCTTGTCCGTGAAATCGATCCGCACCGGAATCCGCTGTACCACCTTCACGTAGTTGCCGGTCGCGTTCTCTGGCGGAAACAGGCTCAGCATCGACCCCGTCGCCCCGCCAATCTGCGTAATCTTCCCGTCATAGCTCTTGCCGCCGTAGGCGTCCACGCTGATGGTCACCGGCTGCCCGGCCCGCATTTCGTCCAGTTGCGTCTCCTTGAAGTTCGCCGTAACCCAGATATCGTTCAGCGAAACCAGCGTCATCAGGTTCTGCCCCGCGCTCACGTTGTCGCCAATCTCCACGCTCTTGCGCGTCACAATCCCCGAATCCGGCGCAACAATCTTCGTATAGCTAAGGTTCAGCTTTGCCAGGTCCAGCGCCGCCTGGGCCTGCTGCACCTTCGCCGCCGCCTCATCTGCTTTGGCCTTCTGGATCGCAACCTGCTGCGGCCCCGTATGCGCCGTCTGCAAGCTGGCTCTGGCTTCGTCTACGCGATCATGCGCAATCCGCACGCCTGCCTCGGCTCCTTGGAGATTCGCCTGCGCCTGCGCGAGCGCCGCTTTCATGCCTGCCGCCGTCGCCACTGCAGCGTCATATTGCTGGCGCGAAATCACGTCCTTCTCCACCAGCGGCGTATACCGCTCAAGATCAAGCTGCGCCTTCGTATTGTTCGCTTTGGCCTGAGCCACTTCCGCCCTGGCCGCTTCAAGCTGCCGCTCCGACTGCGTCACCGTCGCCTGCGCGCTCGAAAGGCTGGCCGTCGCCGTGCTCAGCGTCGATCCCGTATTGATGTGGATCACCGGCACGTTCACCTTGGCCGCTTCGTATGCTGCTTCCGCGCTCGCCAGGTTCGCCTCGTCCTGCGAAACCGCAGCCTGGAAGTCCTTCGGGTCCAGTTCCACCAGCACCGTCCCGGCCTCCACCTGCTGGTTCTCGTCCACACTCACCTTGACCACGTGCCCGGTCACCCGCGAGCTGATCTGGGTAATGTGCCCGTTCACCTGCGCATCGTCCGTATCCTCATAGAAGGTCGAGTGCCACCAGAACAGCGCCGCGATCACAATCACGACCGCGACCACCCCAATGATGATGTACCGGCGGCGCGATTTCGTCTTTGGCTCCACGGGCGCCGTAGGCTCAACTACCTCCGCCTGGTTCCGCGGCCGGTCCTGCACCGCCCCGCTCTGCGCATTCTTCTTTTGCTCGGAACTCTCGTCCGCCACCGTTACTTTCCTCCCACGTACAGCTTGTAGTTGTTGCCCGCAACCCCCAGTGCCCGCGCCAGCGACAGCTTCGCCAGGTTGTGCTCGTAAAGGCTGTTCACGTATCTGTCGTTCGCCTGCGCCAGCGCTCGCAGCGCCTCGGAAACTTCCAGATTATCCGCCACGCCCGCCTTGAATCGCTCCTGCGCTTCCGTCAACGCTTCCTTCGCCAGATTCACATTGCTCTGCGCAACCGCAACCTGCTTCTCCGCCGCCTGGATGTCCAGAATACTGTCCCGAACATCCGCGCTGATCTGCCCTTCCATATCGCTCAACCGCGCTTCCGCCTGTTCCAGTTGCGCCTGCGACTGCTGCGCATCGCCCCGCAGCTTGCCTTCCTCAAACAGCGGAACATCCAGGGTTCCCGACGCATTCCCCGTTCCATGCGAGTGCGACGGGTTCACGCCAATGTCTCCATAGTCCCCGCTGAACCCAATCACCGGCAGCCGCTCGTCCGTTGCCGCCTTGCGCGCATGCTTGGCCGCCGCCACCTGCTCCTTCATCGCCTTCAAGTCGCTGCGTAAAGCCAGCGCTTCTTTCACCGCGGCATCCGGGTCCAGATGGTCCAGCGGCGCATACGGAGCCTCCGTCGTCAGCTTGTATTTCTGCTCCAGCGGCAGCCCAATGGCTCGCGCCAGCGCCAGCCGGTCCTTGTCATACGCGTTCTGCGCCGTAATCAACGCCTGCTGCTGCGACTGGTAATCCACCCGGGCCCGCAACTCATCCAGCAAAGGCGATACCCCCGCCTGATGGTTCTGGACCGCCTGGTCCAGCGAAACCTTCGCCGTATTCACCTGCGCCTGCTCCGTCTCAATGCGGCTCTTATCGGCAATGCAGGTCAGGTACGCGTTACCCACCGTCAGCACCACCAGGTTCCGCGCGTCCTCCATCGACAGCTTCGCGCCCGCAAAGTCATGCTTCGCGGCCAGGTAGTTCTGCAGTCCCGAAAGGTCCAGCAGCGACCACTTCAGCGAACCGCGAATATCCGTATACCCATACGGCCCGATAATCGTTGGAAACCCGGCAATCCGGAGCCCCTGCGCCTGAAGATCGTTCTGCTGCACCGCCGCCGTCGCCTTCGCGTCCACCGCGGGAAGCAGCGCCTGAAGTTGGCTTAGCTCCTGCCCATGCGCCGATAGTCCATTCTGCCGAGTCAAAATCAGCCCAAGATTATGCTTCAATCCCAGCGCAATCGCATCGTCCAGCGAAAGCGGTAAAACCCCATTCACCAGCCTCTGCGTGGTCGCGCTCCCCTGGTAGTTGGCGCTGCTGCTCCCCTGCTGCACGATCTTCACCGGAGAAGGCGGCTGCACCACCCCGCCCGTTTGCCCATGCGCTTTTAAGCCCGCCCCGGCCAAAGCCAGGGCGGCAACAACTCCGCCTGCAAGCACACGCACTCCACGGCCACCCGAAATAGCCTTCAACACCAAACCAACTCCATAACGGAATAGCGGGAAATCCTCCCGCTCGAACAAGCTGAAAAGCTCAATTTTAGGTTACGTCGATTTGGATGCCCCCACGCCTGAAAGTATTCAAAAAAAAGAACTGCCGGCTCCCTCGACCGTCGCCGATCTGGTTCGGTTCCTTGCTCGCCCGCGCTGGGAGGAAGCCGTCTCCGTCCAAGCCTGGGGTGACCCCGCTGGACGCATTGACGAATTGCATGGAATCCTGCCATCCGGCGCAAGCCGGAGCAGGATCTCCGATTCGACCATAGCGCTTGCGATAGAGAGTAAATTCCATCTCGCGAAGAAAGAACGGCATACTGTCTCAACTGCGAAGTTCACCCCTCGTTTTTGTCAAGAGGGCAATTTCCCAAACTATTGATTCCGCCTCACTGAGGAGAATCCAGCGCAATCAGGAATCTACAGATTTCCTCAATAGAATCAAAAACCTGCCTAACAGCCTCCCTCGAAGTACAAGGAAAGCCGGAAGTTATCAACAACCAGTCCAGAATCAATAACTTAAATAGGAATAGCTTTGTTGAAACTTTAATAAAATCAATGAACTACAGCAAAGGCCAAAAACAAAAAAATACAAGCCAATCCGAAAGGCGACAAAGTGCGACTTGGCCCCTGATCCCTTATCCCTGCGCCCTGGGCCCTGAGCCCTGGCCCTGAGCCCTGCGCCCTAGCTAACCGCCGACACCAGCGAAGTAGACACCGAGCAGAGCGCCTGGCGAAACACCTCGCCGACCTGGGCAGCCCCCCAGCCGCGGCAACCTGCCTGCTCCAGCAAAGCCGCTGACGAGGCGCTGTCCCATCCAAGAATGGCGCGCAAAACAAAGACCACCCGCTGCACAGGAGATAGCTTGTTCAGACCATCACGAAGAACCCGCGGGTCGTATGCCAACCCTCCGGCCGAAACTTCATCGCCCTCAATGCAGCCGCCCGAGCCAGCCTCAAGCGCGGGAGCATCGAATGCGCCGGCGTCCGAGCGCCGAAATTCCCGAACCGCCGCCTCGATCAGGGAAACCTGTGCGGCGCCAACTGACGCTTCTGCATTCGCGCAGGGATCCACCTCCGTCCGCGCCAAAGCGGCCTCAACCAGCGCCGCCGCCTGCTGTTCGCCACCCGCCAGTACGGCGGCCAATTGATACAGCCCCGCCACGGCGTCCTGGGCCCGTAGCCGGGCACCCTGGCAATCCTCAACAACCATATTCGCTTCCTCCGGGGTCCCCAGCAAGCGGTCTTTGCTTGCTGGGGTG
>JBOGMA010000668.1:0-5607 GCA_050746465.1 Acidobacteriaceae bacterium | reverse complement strand
CCATACAATGCCGCCAACCACTCCCCACAAATGCCACGACCGCGAAGCCCGTATGTACGCGGCAAATGACACCGGCGGACGTCCGTCCAGGGGCTTGCGCATGAAGAGCGTGTTAAAGATCAGCGAGCAGAGCCCCACGCCGACCACAAAGTAGAACGAGATGGCATACGGTCCCGCCGCGCCTCTGCCCGTCATCGCGCGCGACACAAAGGGGTAGAAGCTCCCCATGAGTACGCCGGAAACCAGACTCAGCGCCACACCCCGCGTCGTCACGCCTCTTCGCTGTTCGCGGGCGCGGTACGCTAACGCGTCCAGCACAATGGCCGCAATCACAATAACGATTCCCCCGAACAGCAGCACCGGGTTTCCTGCCGGAGCCAGCATATAGCTGCTCACTGCCCCCACCACCAGCGCCAGCCCTATACCGACAGGAAACGCCACCGCCAGCCCCGCGATATCAATCGCCGCCACCAGCAGCAGGTTCGCAACGTTGAAAATCGCTCCTCCGGCAATTGCCAGCCAGATGTGGCCGGCATCTGCGCGAGCCAGGTCGCTAAGGAAGGCATAACCGCGAGATCCAAAGCTGCCCATCGTGAATCCCCAGACGACCGCGCCCACAAACAACCCAATCACGTAATCCCAGTAAAAGAGTTGGAATCGGTAGCCGGGGCAGAGTTTGATCGCGTTCGCCCACGACCCCCAGCACAACATGCTGAGCACCATAAAGAGAAGCGCCATAACGTAGGTTTCAGGCTGGTACAAGTTCGTCTCCTTGCGCTGCGCAATCACGCCGCGACATCGCCTTCAGAAAACCAGCTTCGCGCGATCATCTTGAACGCTCACATCTGTGCAGTCCGGCTTAACGAGCCGCGTCCTTTACGCACCGGAAACCCACAGTCCCTGAACGGTCGTAGCTTGGAGCCATGAGCAGCAACTTGCTGTGCTGGTCATTCCGATAGGCCTGCGGGAAATACCAGAACGACCCCTGCGGCTGGTAATAGCTCCCTCCGCGCAGAATCGCCGCCCGCGTGTGCTCATCCACAAATTCGTCCGTCCATTGCCACACGTTGCCCACCATGTCCACCACTCCGAACGGGCTTGCACCCGCTGGATGCGCGTCCACATCCGCCGGCCCGCTCAGCGCGCGGCCTTTGTCCGGTGGCGGCGCCGCGGCCGCATTCCAGTCGTTGCCCCATGGATACACCCGATTCTCATCGCCGCCCTGCGCCGCATACTGCCACTCCCATTCATGCGGCAGCCGCTTGCCCGCCCATTTGGCATAAGCGCGCGCGTCTTCCAGCGAAACCCAGGTCACCGGCCTGTTCGCCCATCCCTGGGGATACATTCCGCTCTTCCAGTCCCTCAGAAAGTCGTAATCATCAGCGGGGTGATAATGGGTCGCATCCAAAAACTTCTTGAACTCGGCATTCGTCACCGGATACTTGTCCATGTAAAACGTATCGATGTGCATCTTGTGCTCGTGGTATCGCCGGGCAGAGTTTTCCCATGGGTACTGCACATCCGTGCCCACGTCGTTGGAGCCTTCGATCTCCGTGCCGACAACTTTGAAGATGTACTCTCCACCCGGAATCTTCACCATCCCCATAGGCGCACTGCTCGCAGGCGACGTCGCGGTAATTGGAACCATGTGTTGCGGCAGCGGCTTCCATTGATCCGAATAGGACGAGAGCGTCCGGGCGGTCATCGCTTTCATCCGCGACAGCAGAGTTTCCAGCTTTGCATCGGGCGCGCCATGGATCTCCATCACTGCGCCATATCCATGCGCCTCAATCGGGAACGACAGAACTTGTTTCGCTCCATCGCGCTCCGGAGTCAGTTCCACCCCATGGTACAGGTCAAAGTATCGCGCGCCCTCGTCATAAGGAACCGACATTTCCCGGCCCGTCTCGTCGTACTCATTCCGGTTCACTATCGTCCAGACGGTGCTATCACCCTGCGGCCAGCGGCTCGCAAATACTCCATAGAAGTGCGTCGGATAGAACGGCTGCCAGCCCTGGCTCTCAAAGAACGGCGCCACGCCGCGCTCCATTGCCGCAACCCGCCTGGTCGCTTCGCCGTCACGTGGAGTAATCCCATTCCAGATGCCCCAGATGTTCTCCCAACTCTCCCATCCCTCGCCATTGAAGAATGCGTATTGCAGATTATTCGTTTTGTGCCGGTTCCAGCGGTCCGAAATGTTCACCTGGTGTTCCGGATCCAGCCACCGGAAGCGGTCGACAATCGGAACAAATTGATATTTGTAATAGGCCCACGTCAACACGTTCCATTTCACCGCCTCGTCGCTCGGTGACAGTTCCGGCTCGAACGCAAGCGGATGCCCCACTTTCATGGCGGCAAGCGAAAACACCAACGGAACACCCTGCTGCGTGTCGCCGTTCACTCCATCCGCATCCAGAGCCTTCATCTCTTCGGCGATCGCCATAGGCCATGCCGTATCGGGTTTGCGGGTCCCCTGGTCCCACATCATCATGGGGAACAGCACCTTCACGCCGCGCCGATGAAACTCATCCACGGCGGCGCGCACACCCTCGAGGCCGCCCGGCATCGACTTCACCATATCGAGTTGGTTGCGCGCATCAATCCCCATATTGGGATACGTCGCCCAGATCAGCACCGCGTCGATTCCGCCATATCGTTTATCCAGATCATCCAGATAGCGGTCCACCGTGTACCTGCGCGCCACCGGATCATAAAAATAGCGGTCCTGCACCATCATCTGGGGCTGAATAAACTCTGAATGGATCCACTGCAGCGCGGGCAGCTTGTAGAAATCCGGAATCCCCTCAAATTCGGGCGCTGCCAGCCCCTGCCGAATCCGTCGCTCAAATCGCCAATGCGTAATGTCCTTCAGCCAATCGTTAGTGCTTTCCGCCGTGCACGGCGTGCTGCCTCCCTCCCATACGCCACGGTGGATCAGACATGATGGTGGATCGATGGGTTCTCCCGTGCCCCGGACCTGTGCCACCGCGCAGATGGGCAATGTGGCCGCAGCCACGCAAGCAAGGAACTTCATAGCGCGTTCCCGAAATTTCACTCTCGCCCCTTCATGCAAACCAAATGAATTGTTTGATATCAGGGTGAAAGACTAGTGAGGGCACCTTTGCCTGTCAAGCACAAGCCGTTCAATGAGCGGCGCTGCATGCGGTCCCGCTCATCCCCTTCCGCGATATGCGTTACCCTTTCCTTTTGCGGTGTCCCAAGGGGAGATACTGAATGAATTGGAAACGAGGACTGGCTGGTCCGCTTTGCGTACTCATCATCAACGGCCTTGCCATACACGCACGCTGCCAGCAAAAAACAAACCTCGTCCAGGCCCGCAAAGCGATCCGCCACGTCGTCGTCCTCTATCAGGAGAACGTCTCCTTCGACCACTACTTCGGAACCTATCCCCGCGCGGAGAACCCCAAGGGAGAGCCGACCTTCACGCCACGGCCTGGAACACCCAAAGTCGACGGCTACACCGAAGCCCTGCTGAAGCACAACCCCAACTTCACAAACCCGGCCAATGGTAAGGGCCGCTCCAATCCCTTCCGTCTGGACCGTAGCCAGGCCGCCACCGCCGACCAGGATCATGGTTACACCGCCGAGCAGAAGGCCTTTAACCACGGCAAAATGGACCTCTTCCCCGCCTCCGTTGGCCATCCCGACGGCTACCGCATACCCGGCAAGCACCCCGGAGTCCTCGCCACCAGCGGCCTCACTATGGGCTACTTCGACGGCAACACCGTCACCGCCTACTGGAACTACGCCCAGCACTACGCCATGAGCGACCATCAATTCGACACCGTCTTCGGCCCGTCCACGCCCGGCGCCATCAACCTCATCTCTGGACAGACCAATGGCGTCGTCAATGACCAGAACGCCCAGGGCGGCATCGTTCAGGACGGATATAGCGGCTTCACCCTTATCTCCGATCCGAATCCGGTTGGAGACATCTGCTCCAGCACCTCCGACGCTCTCGCCCACATGACCGGCCGCAACATCGGCGATCTGCTCACCGCCGCCAACGTCTCCTGGGGATGGTTCCAGGGCGGCTTCGACCTGAGCGTCGTCAACTCCAACGGCAGCACCGGCTGCCGCCGCAACACACTCTCGCAAGTCACCAAAATCCGCTCCCGCGACTACGTCCCGCACCACGAGCCCTTCCAGTACTACAAGTCCACCGCCAATCCCAAACACCTCCGCCCCTCATCACCCAAAGTCGTCGGAACCAACCACGATGGCGGAGCCAACCATCAGTACGACACCCACGACTTCTTCGACGCCATCAAGGCCGGCAACTTTCCCACCGTCAGCTACATCAAGGCTCCAGCGTTTGAGAACGGCCACGCCGGCAACTCCGATCCGATTGATGAGCAACATTGGGTCGTCCACGTCATCAACTTTCTTGAGCAGCAGCCCGAGTGGAAACACACCGCCGTCATCATCGCCTATGACGACTCCGACGGCTGGTACGACCATGTCATGCCGAACATCACCAACGGCTCCTCCACCCAGCGCGACGCTCTCGACGGCCCCGGCAAATGCGCCAACGGAGCCACCGCCCTGCCCGGCGTGAACCCCGCCACCGCACACGCGCAAGGCCGCTGCGCACCCGGCCCGCGCCTCCCGCTGCTGATCATCTCTCCCTGGGCGCGGTCCAACTATGTCGACCACACCGTCACCACGCAGGCCTCCATCATTCGCCTCATTGAAGACCTCTACCTCAAAGGGGAACGGATCGGCGGCGGCTCCTTCGACGCTCACACCGGCTCGCTGATCAGCATGTTCGACTTCAGCAAGGCCAAGCCGCGGAACACCCGCCGCCTCATCCTCGATCCCGACACCGGATTGGTGAAGACCTGGAAATAGAGAGGCGTTTGTTGAAGCAGTGGACACGCAGGCAGTTGTTGCAACGGGGAGCCGCTCTCTCCGCGGGGCTTGTGGCTGCGCGCGCCTGGGGAAAAACTTCGGGCATGAGCATGGCGCATCCACCAAGAGCCAAGACCCTTGACGCCCTGAAGCTCGCCTCCTTCGTGGACCCGCTGCCCTTGCCAGTGCTGCAAGCTCCGATAGGCCGCCGCTCCTCTACCGCACTCGGAGCGGTTGATGCTTCTTACTACGCCGTCCACGTCCGCGAAATTCACGCCAGGCTCCACCGCGATCTCCCGCCCTCAAGCCTCTTCGGCTACGGGCCCACCTCCGCTCCGGTGCTGTTTGAAGCACAGAGCAATGAGGGCATCCTCATCGACTGGATCAACAACCTTCCGCCGCGGCATTTCCTTCCAACCAGCACGCCTCATCCCGGCATGGAGAACGCGCCGCCCACGCGTATCTCCACCCACATGCACGGAGCACGCGTCCCCGCTATCAGCGACGGATATCCCGAAGCCTGGTACGGACCCGGCAAACGCCGACTCTGCTACTACCCCAACCATCAGGAAGCAACGGCGCTCTGGTGCCACGACCACGCCATGGGCGTCAGCCTGTTCAACGTCTTCGCGGGGCTCATGTGCTGGTACCTGTTGCGCGATCCGCTGGAGCAATCGCTTCACCTGCCCTCGGGCAAGTACGAACTGCCGCTGCTCATTTACGACCGCAGCTTCA
>JBOGMA010000667.1:0-3007 GCA_050746465.1 Acidobacteriaceae bacterium | reverse complement strand
GGGACGGTATAGCCGGGGTCGCCTTCACCCGTGCCCAGCGGGTCGCCGCCCTGAATCATGAAGCCCGGAATGACGCGGTGGAAGGTGGTTCCGTTGTAGAGCGGCTTGTTGTGCATGGTCTGATGCGGCTGGGCTGGATTGGTCCAGTCCTTTGTACCGTCGGCGAGGCCGATGAAGTTGGCGACGGTTTTTGGTGCTTCTTTTGAAAAGAGTTTGCAGGTCATGCGGCCCATGCTGGTGTCAAAAACAGCGGTAGGTCCGGCAGGCTGGGGAGCTACATGCGCCTGCGTGTCGGGCGAGTCGGGCAGGGAAGCGGAGGCACCGGCGGTCGTTGAAGTCTGCTGTGCCACTGCTCCGAGCGAGAAGAGGAAAGGGGCGGCGGAGAGCAGAAGGATGCGAGGAATTGATTTCATGACGTAATTCCAGAGTAACCCGCGCAGCGGGCCATTTTCCAGTTGGCTTACTTCGCGAAAGATTCAGCGAGAGGAGGTGGGGATGTTCTATTGATGCGAGGCATGAGCGCCAGGATGATGAGTTGCATGAGTAAGGCTCCGCAGGTATCGAGCAGGACATCGTAAGGAGAGCTGCCACGATGGGGTAGAAATGCCTGGTGAATCTCGTCAGCCGAAGCGACCAGGAATGTGCATCCCAGGGCGAAGACGGCGGAGCGGAGCCAGAGAACCCGCAAGCCGCGCGCGGCGCTCAAGGTGGTTCGAAAGCCATGGAAAAAGCAGAGGCTGACCAGCCCGTATCCTGTGAAGTGTCCGCTCTTGCGGATGTAGTGGTGGACCACACTCCAGTCCTTGGGTGATATGGGGCCAAAGAGATGCTCCCATATAGGGAGGAGCCAGCGGCTGGTGTTGTTCGCCGACATAAGAGCAGTGGATTCGAACGCGATGACGAGAACGGCAACGATTGCTGGAATCCAGTGGCGAAGAGCGAGTAAGCGGGAATGACCCATACAGTTGATTATAGGTGGGAGGGCCGCTCCGTACGGTCAGCTACGATGCGGAGCGGAACTCATGAATTCAGCTTGTCGCGTTGGGGTCAATGTCGAGTTTCGAGCCGTTGCTCCATTCGGTCATGGGGCGGACGGGCGGACGGCTGTCGTGCTTCTTTGAGGTGGCGCGGCGATAGTCGCGGTTCATGGTGGCGATGACGAGGAGCGGAATCTCCTTGGGGCAGGCGGCGGTGCATTCGCCGATGTTGGTGCAGTTGCCAAAGCCCTCAAAGTTCATTTGGGCGACCATATTGAGGGCACGCTCGTCGTGCTCGACCTGGCCCTGGGGCAGCAGGCCGAGGTGGGTGATTTTGGCTCCTGTGAACAGCGCCGCGGAGCCATTGGGGCAGGCGGCGACGCAGGCTCCGCAGCCGATGCAAGCGGCGGCGTCCATGGCGCGGTCGGCGGTCTCTTTTCCGACGAGGATGGCGTTGCCGTCCGGCGCGTTCCCGGTGGAGACGGAGACATAGCCTCCGGCTTCGATGATGCGGTCAAAGGAGCGGCGGTCCACAACGAGGTCTTTGAGCGGCGCGAAAGACCTGGCGCGCCAGGGCTCCAGCACCAGTTCCTGCCCGTCTTTGAAGTGCCGCATGGTGAGCTGGCAGACGGTGGTGGCGCGCTCCGGGCCATGGGCCACGCCGTTAATCATGAATCCGCAGGAGCCGCAGATGCCCTCTCGGCAGTCGTGCTCGAATGCGACCGGCTCTTCGCCGCGCTCGATGAGGGTTTCGTTCAGCACGTCGAGACATTCCAGCATGGACATTTCAGGGTTGACGTTGTCCACGTTGTAGCCGACGAACTTGCCTTTGTCGCTTGAGTTCTTCTGACGCCAGATTTTCAGCTTCAATTTCATTTACTTATAACTCCTCTGGCTGGGGTGAACGTATTCGAACTCAAGCGGCTCTTTATTGAGTGTTGGTGGGCTGTCCGGGCCGGTGTAACCCCAGGCTGCGACGTAGGAGAAGTGCTCGTCATCGCGCTTGGCCTCGCCGTCGGGGGTTTGATACTCTTCGCGGAAATGTCCGCCGCAGCTTTCGTTGCGGTGGAGCGCGTCGATGCACATGAGTTCGGCGAGTTCGAAGAAGTCGGCGACGCGGCCGGCTTTCTCCAGGCTCTGGTTGATGTCGTTGCCGCTGCCCGGGACGGTGAGGTTCCGCCAGTATTCCTCGCGAAGGGCACGGATTTCTCCGATGGCTTTTTCCAGCCCCTGCGCGTTGCGCGACATGCCGCAGTATTCCCAAACGATTTTGCCCAACTCGCGATGGAAGGAATCGACAGTGCGATTGCCTTTGATCGAGAGCAGCTTCTGGATGTTCTGCTGGACCGCCGTCACGGCTTCGCGGACCTCAGGACGAGATTCGTCCACTTTGGCAGGCTTGGCGTTGGCCAGATAATTGCCGACGGTGTAGGGAATGATGAAGTATCCGTCGGAGAGGCCCTGCATGAGCGCGCTGGCGCCGAGGCGGTTGGCTCCGTGATCGGAGAAGTTCGCTTCGCCGGCGACGAACAGGCCAGGGATGGTGCTTTGCAGGTTGTAGTCCACCCAGAGGCCGCCCATGGTGTAGTGGATGGCGGGGTAGATGCGCATGGGAACCTTGTAGGGGTCCTCGTCGGTGATGCGCTGGTACATGTCGAAGAGGTTGCCGTAGCGCTCGCGGATGGTCTGCTCGCCGAGGCGGCCCAGGGCTTCCTTGAAGTCGAGGTAAACGCCCAGCCCAGTCTCGCCTACGCCGCGGCCTTCGTCGCAGACGTTCTTGGCGTTGCGCGAGGCCACGTCGCGGGGCACGAGATTGCCGAAGGCCGGGTAGCGGCGCTCGAGATAGTAGTCGCGATCTTCGGGAGGAATCTGGTTGGGCGGGCGCTTGTCGCCTTTCTGCTTCGGCACCCAGATGCGTCCATCATTGCGGAGCGATTCAGACATCAGCGTGAGCTTGGACTGATATTCGCCCGAGACGGGAATGCAGGTAGGGTGAATCTGCGTGTAGCAAGGATTGGCGAAGAGGGCTC
>JBOGMA010000666.1:0-5703 GCA_050746465.1 Acidobacteriaceae bacterium | reverse complement strand
ATTTTACCTTGACACCCTAGGTGGACGACCATAGTATTTCGCCAGAAAGTTCTGATGGCTTGCCTCCGTTGGAACTATTCTCCCTGAGAGGCCGCCCTGTTGCCGGGCGGCCTCTTCGTTTGTGGGGGGACAGGCGATACAATCTACCCTGGTCGCGCGAGCATCCATTGCGCCGACGTAGCTCAATTGGTAGAGCAGCTGATTCGTAATCAGCAGGTCATCGGTTCAAGTCCTATCGTCGGCTCCAGGCTCCCGCGCCCGCCTTAACGCTCCCTCCAGAAAAATCCCGTATCAAACTAGATTCGTACCTGTTTATCCACGGAAATTTGCATTTCCGCTCTTGTTCCCTTGTGGTACGCATCGCATAATCAGTCCAGTTGTGTACGACGGTAAGTCTACGAGCACCGGCACAGTGACCCGCTATAACCGTCAGGATGTTCTGCGTATTCTCCGCATCCACGCCCGCCAGCTTCAGGCCTGGGAGCGCGCCAGCCTCATTCCCTCAGCCGAAAATTACGGCTTCGACGACCTTGTACAACTCCGCAAACTGCGTGACCTCTCTGCTGCGCGTCTTTCCGCGGCTAGTATCCACGCCAGCGTCAGCGCCATGCGCGCCGTCTCCGGAATGGCCAATCCGCTTCTCGAAGCAGGCGCCGCGCGCCGCGGCTCCCGCCTTGTCTTTCGTCACTCCGGCGCCGTCATGGAGCCTATCGCAAAGCAATTCGTCTTCGATTTCGACGCGCAGCAGGAACCCGCGCACCTCGAAGCCTTCAAGGTTTCCCCTGCACAAAGAGACGCCTGGACTTCCGAAGAATTCATGGAGGCAGTCCGCTGCGAGGAGGCCGCAAAAATTTCCGAGGCCGTGGTTCTCTACGAAAGTATCCTCGCCCGCGAGCCGCGCCACGCCCCTTCGGCCATCAACCTTGGCACCATCTTCTATAACCAGGGCGAGTTCACCCAGGCGGAAAAAATGTACCGTCAGGCCGTCGAAGCTGACCCTCACTACGCGCTCGCCTACTTCGATCTTGGCAATGTGCTCGACGAGTTGCAGCGCCTCCCGGAAGCAGTCGAGGCTTACAAAACCGCCATCCGGCTCATGCCGCGCTATGCCGATGCCCATTACAACCTCGCTCTTGCATGGGAGCGACTCAACGAACGCCGCAAGGCTCTACAGCACTGGAAGACCTACCTCAAACTCGACCCCTCCGGTCCTTGGGCCAGCCACGCCCGCGAGCAAGTCAAAATCATTCTCGAACGCGAAAAACTCGCCATCGTCTACCGCGCCGCCCAGGCCAGCTAGTCCGAAACCAATGCTATAGAATTGCGTCCGTACGATTTTCAACGGCCACACTCTTCTCAACGCATCGAATCGGCATAAGCTAGGAACATCGCAGATGATTCGAAGAACATTCCTGAAATCACTGGCAGCCACTGCCGGCGCATCCCTCGTTGATCCCATCCTCTCCGCATCCACCACCGCCAGCCCCGATCCCTCCACGTCCTCAAAGCCCAAAAAAATAGTCATCGGCGGAGCCGGAATCACCGGCCTGTGCTGCGGTTATGAACTGATGAAGGCCGGCTTCGACGTCACCATCCTGGAAGCTTCCGGGCGGTACTCCGGCCACGTCTTCACCGGCAGCGACGGCCTCTCCGACGGCCTCTACGCCGACTTCGGCGCAGACCACATCACCAGGCCCGGCTACGAGCGCCTCTTCGCATACGCAAAAGAATTCAACCTCCCGGTAATCCCGTACCCCAACGCCGAAGGCTCCTGGCTCCCCTACAACAACAACGATCTCCGAACGATCAACGGCAAGTTCTACACCAACCAAATGCTCGCCAACTCCGCGACGCTCACCACCCTCGGCTTCAACACCCGCGAAGTTCAGTTCCTCTCCAAACATCCGTGGTACGAGCTGCAAAATTTCTACCTCGAGCCTTACATAGCCAAAATCCCCGACCCCTATCATCCCTTCAACCAAGGCCTCGAAGACCTCGACAAAATACCCATCTCCGATATCTATAAAAAAGAGGGCGCCTCGCAAGCCGCCATCAATTACCTTGGCGGCGAGCACGTCAGCGCGCTCTACCGTATCTGGAGAAGCGCCGCCATGAAGCATCGCGGCATCCCGCCCTCCGAAGGCGAAATCTTCCGGCTCAAAGGCGGCAACGAGCAACTCCCCATCGCCTTCGCCCGCCACCTCGGCTCCCGAGTCAGGCTCGCCCACCCCATCACCGCCATCGAGCAAACCAACAGTGGCGTCACCATCCACTATCGCCAGTACGGTTACCCGGAACCCAAAACCATCGTCGCCGACTACTTCGTCAACTGCATCAGCCTCACCGTCTTCAGAAACATCCCCGTCACCCCGCCTCTCTCCGCCTCCAAGCAATATGTAGTCGACAACCTCACCTACACCTCGCACCCCTTCTTCGTCTTCGAAGCCAGCTCCAAGTTCTGGCTCGACGACGGCCTCAAGAGCATCAACATGGAATTCGACCACCCCGCCATCGAATCCATCTGGGAGGTCCCCACGGAGCTCGACACCAAGCGCGTCCTCCTCAAAGCCAACGCCCCCGGCGGACTCTCGCCACAGCACGTGCTCGCCGCCTTCCGCCAGGTTTACCCCGGCAAACGAGACACCATCGTGCAGGCCCTCACCAAAGACTGGACCCAGAACAAACTCGCCCCCAACTGTGAAATGGAACCCTTCCCCATCGGCCAAATGCACAAATTCTGGCCCGAAATCCTCAAGCCCGACGGCAGAATCTACTTCGCCGGAACCTACGCCGACCTCCTCAGCCGCGGCATGGAATCCTGCATCCGCTCCGCCCAGCGAGTCGCCGCCGAAATCAAAGAGGCATCATGAAGTTCAGGTTGAGATCAGAATCCACCCTGCTGCACCGAAACAAATCCCTTGTCATCCCGACCGAAGCGACTGTAGGAAGCGACGCGGACGGACCTGCACTTCTCTCGCGCGTGCACCAATACTTGTTTCGTTCTAAACGCCCCGTCACCGCCCTAGCCTTCAGCATCCCGGCGTTCTCATTCGCCTTTCTCCTCTGCCATGCCCAAACCAGCCCGGCACCCCCCGTCGTAACCATCAACACCCCATCCAACAACAGCGCCTATAGCTGGAATTCGTTAGTCAACTACAGCGTCACCGTAACCTGGAACGGCAAGTCCACTCAATATCAGGAAATTCCTTCGAACGAAGTCCTCATCACCACCACCTACGTCCCTGACCTATCAACGACCAGCCAACCCGCATCCGAACCCACCCCGCCCGGCCTCCTCACCATCATCCGCTCCGGATGCATCGGTTGCCACGAATTCAGAGCCAAAGCTATGGGCCCATCCTTCGCCGCCATTGCCGCTCGCTTTCCCGACAACCCGACATCCATCGCAACCCTCTCCCACTACATCCGCGAAGGCTCAACCGGAATCTTCGGACCAGCCGCCATGCCTCCGCACCCCGCATTCACCGCGCAGCAATTGCAAGCCGTCGCGCAATGGATCGTAAAATCCGCCGCCAATCCCAACGTGAACCATTACGTTGGAACAGAAGGAACCATCCGCATGCAATCCCCTACCCCGCCAACCTCAAACTCTGGAATCGCACTCACCGCCGCCTACACCGCCTCCGGCCAGCAGTCCCCGCATGGCGAATCCACCGTAATCCTGCACAGCAAGTAAGAACTCCAACGCTGTTTTCAAACGGGCGCGGACCAGCACTTGGTGCTATCACGTTTTCGATAAGTGCGTTGGCGATTTGGCGCTAGTTGAGAGCCACACGATATAGTGGGTACGACATGAGTGACGATTTATTGGTCGATGAAATCGGCGTCGGTAAGAAGAAGAAATTTCCGTCGTCGTCGGGACAGATGTTCGAGGGTTACTTTTCCGCGAAGCACGCGGGGAGCTACAAAAAGCACGAACTCATCGACGCTCGCGCGCGGAGGCTTTTTGAGACTGTCGCGCTGGCCTGCTCCAAAGATGCCTATCCCTTCCAGCCGCCGCTCAACACTCGGTCTGGACCGGTGGTTGAGCTGGATGGCCACCGGATGCTGCTGCTCTCATCCTATGACTATCTTGGTTTAATCGGCGACCCGCGCGTCGACGAGGCAGCCATCGACGCAGTGCGCAAGTACGGAACCGGAACCGGCGGAGTTCGTCTGCTTACCGGAACGCTGGACCTGCACAGGGAAATGGAGCAGGCTCTGGCTGAGTTCAAAGGAACGGAAGCAGCCATTACATTCACTTCCGGCTACGCCGCTAATCTGGCCGTCATCAGCGCGCTTTTCGGGCCTGCCGATCGGGTCATTGCCGATGCGCTTTCCCATCGCAGCCTGATGGATGCCTGCCGCCTGGCCGGGGTCCAGTTGCAGAGATTTGAGCACAACAATCCCGAATCGCTCCGTCGCGAGATCGAGAACGGGCCCCAGGCCAACCGCACGCTGATCGTCTCCGACGGCGTGTTCTCCATGGATGGCGACATCGGATGCCTGCCCGATCTAATCAAGCTGAAGAAGCAATACGACTGCTTTCTGCTGGTGGACGAAGCGCATGCATCCGGCGTGCTGGGCGAACATGGGCGCGGGACCGACGAACACTTCGGCGTGCCCACAAACGAGGTCGACATCTGGACCGGATCGCTCGCCAAGGCGATCCCTTCCAATGGCGGATTCGTTGCCGTATCTCAGCGCCTCTCCATCTTTCTCCAGCACGCGGCCGCTCCGTTTATTTTTTCCGGCGCTATGGCGGCGCCTTCGGCGGCAGCGGTTCTGGAAACTTTGAAGATTTTGAAAAAAGAGCCGGAACGGGTCGCCCGCACGAAATCGAATGCCGCGTTTCTGCGCGAAGGATTGCGAAGCCTCGGGTACGACACCGGGTTCTCACAGACGGCGATCATTCCGGTGATAATGTATGACGATACGAAAACCGCTCTTTTCGCCAGGAAGCTGCGCGATTACGGAGTGCTGGTCTCGCCCGTATTGTTTCCTGCCGTCACCCAGGGATCAGCGCGCCTGCGCCTGTGCGTAACCGCCGCTCATACGAAAGAGCATCTGGAGTTTGCGCTGGACGTGTTCGCAAAACTGCGGGGTCATTAGCCGGTGTCTGTGCTGGTCACGGGCGCAAGCGGCTTCCTCGGCGGACGTCTGGCGGAGGTTCTCGTCCACCAGGGAGAGCAGGTAACAATACTCGCCCGGCCCACCTCTGATCTGCGCCATCTAGCCACGTTTGTTGGCGGACCACTCCGGGTTGTAACGGGAAGCTTGACGGAGAGCGCTTCGCTGCTCGAAGCGGTGCGTGATGCAACCGTCGTCTTTCACTGCGCAGCGGCCTCCACTGACTGGGCGCGGATGTCCGTCTACACAGAATGCAATGTGTGCGGAACTCAGACGCTGCTCGAAGCCGCGCGGCGCGCAACCCACCTGCGACGATTCGTTCACGTGAGCACGACGGATGTGTATGGCTATCCCACAACCCCATGCGTTGAAACGAGCGCGCTGAAGGATGCAGGTCTGCCTTATAACCGAACCAAAGTCCTCGCGGAAAAAGCGGTGTGGCAAGCGCAGCAAAATGGTCTGCCGGTCACCATAGTCCGGCCCGCCACAATTTACGGACCTCGCGGAAAAGCGTTTGTGTATGACATTGCGGCGTTGCTGCGCAAGCGGCAGATGATCTCCATCGACGGAGGC
>JBOGMA010000665.1:0-9920 GCA_050746465.1 Acidobacteriaceae bacterium | reverse complement strand
GGCCCCGTCAAAACACTTATCGTGGTAAAACACGCGAACGTTCAAAACGTGGGACTCCATATAAGAAAAATAAAAACTTCGCGAATTGTTAAGGATTGCCGGGACGGCGTTCAAAGTCAAGGCGAATGCTCTGAATTGCAGGATTCGTTCTCGTCACGCCCTCCCTCGATCTCGTAAGATGACAACACCGAACCCGGAGCCGTTTGCTGCCTTTTTGGAGGGGTCCTTTGGAGGACATCACCGCAATTCCTGAACCATCGCCGCAACCGCCCGCGCCGCCCGCGCGCGGTATTCGCTGGATTTTTGTCGGCCAAAACGGAATCCGCGCCGGATGGGGCATCCTCATCTTCATCGTGGTGTTTGCCGCGGTCGCATTTGGCATCGGCTTGATGCTGCGTCATTTTTTTGCGCAGCATCATCTCCGTACCTCCGCCATGAGTCCAACAATGGGGCTCATCACCGAGTCGGTCCAGCTTTTCTGCGTCATCGTCGCGACAGGTGTCCTCGCGCTCATCGAACGCAAATCGCTTTTCGCTTACGGCTATAAGGGCACGGCGCGGGGCAGGCGCTTCCTCTTCGGGTTCGTCTGGGGCTTCGCAGCCATCTCCGCGCTGCTCTTTGCTCTGTGGAAGCTCGGCTACCTCGCCTTCGACGGACAAATGCTCCACGGCTCGGCCATGATCAACTACGCGGCGGTATGGGCATTGATGTTCCTCATGGTCGGACTTTTCGAGGAATCCACGCTGCGCGGTTATCTGCAATACACCATGACCCGCGGTGTCGGTTTCTGGTGGGGCGCGCTGCTGTTTTCCTTCCTCTTCGGGTTCGCCCATACGACCAATCCCGGCGAGTCCCCTGTCGGCCTGTTCTCCGCCGGAGCCATTGGCCTCATTTTTTGCTTGAGCATCTGGTATACCGGCTCGCTCTATTGGGCCGTCGGTTTCCACGCCGCCTGGGACTGGGGCGAATCTTATTTTTATGGAACCGCCGACAGCGGCGTCGTCGTGAAGGGCCACCTCTACGGTACCCACCCGCTCGGAAAAATTCTGTGGAGCGGCGGCAAGACCGGCCCCGAAGGCAGCATCCTCATCGTTCCGCTGATCATCGTCATCGCCATCCTGATGTGGCTCTGGTGGGGACGCCGCGTTGAGTCGCCGTTCACGGGCCAGGCCTGGCGTCCGGCGTGGACCCGCAAGCCGCGCGTCATCGAGATAGACGGAATTGGAAGAACCATCTGAACCGCCCATTTGCATTGCCTGATGCATTCAAAAATCGCATCCAACCGAATTTGCAACCGCAGTCGCTCGAATGGCCTCTGCGCTTTAGCCCTGAGCCCTGAGCCCTGAAGTTAGACATGTCTCTCGGACGAAAGATCGAAGTAGAAGAGCCCGCCGGGCATCCCGTAGTGGTCGCCGTCATTACGGCCATCATCGCGCTGGCCATCGCCGCCGCCGCCATCCTGGTCGGCGGAGCTATCTGGCTGAAATACGATATGCGCGCAACTCTCCCGCAGCTTGACGGTCAGCTTCAGTTGCACGGCATCACCGCTCCTGTAACTGTCCGCCGCGATAAGTATGGAGTTCCGCACATCCAGGCCGCGAACCTTGACGACCTCTTCATCGCGCAGGGCTACGTCGCCGCCCAGGACCGTCTCTGGCAAATGGACATGGCCCGCCGCATGACCTCCGGAACAGCGTCGGAAATTCTCGGCCCCAGCTACTTAAAACACGACCGCATGGAGCGGGTGCTGCTCATCCGCGAAACCGCCGAGCGCATGGTCGCCAACTTCAGCGACCAGGACCGGCGCTACTTCGAAGACTATGCCCGCGGCGTCAACGACTACATCGACACGCACCAGGACGACCTGCCGCCACCCTTCCGTCTGCTGATGTACAAGCCCGCACCCTGGCAACCTACCGACTCCGCCGCCATCATGCTGGGCATGGTGCAGTTGATGGATCAGACCTGGGACTCGCGTCTCGACCGGGAGCGCGTGGTCGCAAAGCTCGGCCCCACGCTCTCCGCTGCACTCTACCCGGTCGGCTCCTGGCGCGACCATCCGCCCACGCAGGTGCTCCCCAACCTCACCCAGCCCAACGCGCTTATTCAGGACGTCCCGCTCGACTCCACCCAGTCCCTCCTCAATGGTCCTTCAGTGCAGGACCTTCTCGATCTCCGCCAGCTCGTTGAGCCCGCGCGCAACACCTGCCGCGGCTGCACTCCCGGCTCAAACGAATGGGTCGTCTCCGGCGAACACACCGCCTCGCATCAGCCCATCTTGTCCAACGACATGCACCTTCCCCATCAGATTCCCGGCATCTGGTACGAAGCCGGACTCGAAGCGCCGAACTTCCACGCCACCGGCGTCACCATTCCCGGAGTTCCCTACATTGTCGCCGGACACAACGACCACATCGCATGGGGATTCACCGCCATGTACGGCAACATGCAGGACCTCTACGTCGAGCAAACCAACGGCCAGGGCGACTATCGCGCTCTTGATGGCTCATGGCAGCCGATTGAACATCAGCGCGAAACCATCCGCGTGCGCTTCGGCCGCGATCAGCACATTGACGTGGCCCGTACCGATCACGGCCCCATCGTCACGCCGCTCGTTCCGCACGAAAGACGCACCATCGCCCTGCGCTGGAGCGCCTACGACGTCCCGCAGAACAGCCTCTCGCTTTTTGCGCTCGATACCGCCGCCAACTGGACCGACTTCCGCGCCGCCATGAGCCGCTGGTGGGGCCCGTCGCTCAACGTTGTCTACGCCGACGACCAGGGCCACATCGGCTATCAGGCCATCGGGCAAATTCCCAATCGTCCCAACGGAATTGCCGACGTTCCCATCACCGACACCAAACACGAGTGGCAGGGTTACATCCCGTTCGACCAGCTACCCTCCACGCTCGACCCCGCCAACGGCATAATCGCCACCGCGAATAGCCGCATGACTCCGGACAATTACGCCTACGTCATCAGCGACCAATGGGCCGACCCCTATCGCAACGAGCGCATCTGGAAGTGGCTGTCGGGGAAAAACAATCTCACCGCCGCCGACATGCTCACCCTCCAAACCGATGTCTACTCCGAAGTAGACCAGGAGCTGGCGCAGCGTTTCGCCTACGCCATCGACCATGCGAAAAATACCACTCCCCGTCTGCGCGAGGCCGCCGACCTCATGCGCACCTGGAACGGCGAAGTCGGCCTCAACTCCGCGCCCGCGGCCATTGTCGAAGCCGCCAAGCACGCCTTCTGGCCCATGCTCCTGGAACCAAAATTAGGCGATGACTGGAAGCTCTATCACTGGTCGGAAAGCGGATTCGCCCAGGAGCAGTTCATCACCAACAATCCCGCCGGATGGCTCCCACCCGGCTATTCCACCTGGGACGATTTTCTCTCCGCAGTCGTCAACAAGGGGCTGGAAAAAGCGCCGTCCGACTTGAAAACCTGGCGCTACGGCGAAGCCCACCCCATCGACATCGAACACCCGCTCTACAGCCGCATTCCCTGGTTCAGGAAATGGACCGGAACCGGCCCCCAGCCGCAGTCCGGAGACATATTCACAGTGAAGCAAGCCGGCCACACCTTTGGCCCCTCACAGCGCTTTACCATTGACTGGAGCAATCCCGACGCCGCGACAGAAAACATCGTCATGGGCGAGTCCGAAGACCCGGTAAGTCCGTACTACCGCGACCAATGGTGGTACTGGTACAACGACAAGACCTTCACCCTGCCCTTCACCAACCCAGCCATCCAGGCGCAAACCACCCACTCCCTGCGCCTCACCCCCTGAACGCCGAGTCTGGGCTGAACGCTGAACACTGGTTCCTGATCCCTGTTCCCTGTTTTTGCCTGAGCCCTGAGCCCCGTTCCCCTGTATTATGGTTCAGAATGCAAGCCGAACTGCAGTTAAAAGAAATTCTCCATTCCGGCGCGGAGATGACCGATCGCGCTCTTGAACGCCTTCTGCCCCCCGCCACGCAAGTTCCCGCTTCCATCCACGCGGCCATGCGCCACAGCACTTTTGCCGGAGGCAAACGGCTCCGCCCCATCCTCGTCTACGAAGCCGCCCGCACCATCGCAAAGGGCAGCCTGCCTACCGGAATCGAAGACCTGGGCGCAGCCATCGAGATGCTGCACACCTATTCGCTTATCCACGACGACTTGCCGGCGCTCGACAACGACGATCTCCGCCGCGGCAAGCCCACCTGCCATGTCGCCTATGGAGAAGCCATCGCCATCCTCGCCGGAGACGCGCTCCAGACCCTCGCTTACGAGACCCTCTCCGACCTCGAATGCCCGGCATCCGCAACGGTCGAAATCATCCGCCTCATCTCCCAGGCCACCGGCACCGTTGAAGGCATGATTGGCGGACAGGTGCTCGATCTCGAAGGTGAGCATTCGAAGCCCACTCCGGAGAGCGTCATGGCCATCCATCGCGCCAAAACCGGAGCGCTGCTTCGCGTCAGCGTTGTCACCGGCGGTCTTTACGCCGGAGCCGCGCACCTCGACACCATTCGCCTCACCGCCTTCGGGCGCAAAGCCGGGCTCGCCTTCCAGATTATGGATGACGTGCTGGACGTAACCCAAAGCTCCGAGCAGCTAGGCAAAACCGCCGGCAAGGACGTAGCCAGCGACAAGTCCACCTGGCCCGCCGTCTTCGGAATCGAAGCCTCGCGCAACGACGCAAAACGCCTCATCCACGAAGCCTTCGCCGAACTCGAACCCTACGGCGAACACGCCGACGGCCTCAAAGCCGTGGCACAGTTTCTGGTGGAGCGAACCCACTAGGCAGCAACAAGACCCCGCCGAAGCGAGGCCTGTTTCTCGTTCAATTTGAAAGGCAATGGGCCTCGCTGAAGCAAGGCCCGCCTGCTCTTACCGGATTTACCGCTTCTCAGTTGTTGATCGTAATTGACCCCATCGTCCCCTCTATGCCTTCACCCGGTGTGCAGGTATTATCGCCGGCAACCGCGCCGATTCCTACGGTACCAGCCTTATCCGGAGTGTATGGGCCGTAGCTCGTATGCGGATTGGTGGCTGTGTAATAGCCAGGCGCAAGCAGTCCGTCCGGAAAGCACCCGCTCGGATCGGAATAGCACCACGTACAGTCCGCTGTGACAGTAATGGTGACTCCATCAACGTTCTTCTTCATAGGGAAGCTTGAAAGATCGTTCGGAATATTAAGTGGCTTATCCATTGGTTTCTCCCTTCAAACCCATCGTTAAAACAGCGTGAACCGGTCTTAAACGGAGCCGGCATTGCGGGGGACCTATTTGAATTTCGCCTCGAACCGAGGATCAGCCACCAGCGCCTGCAAACCTGGATCATTCGTAATTTCGTCCAGCGCATACCCTTTGCTGATCGCCTTCTCGACGTACTGCAATGCCTTTTGCCTGTTACCCAAAAATTCATAAGCTGCGCCAACGTTTGAGAGGACCATCGCATCCTCCGGCGCTAGGGCGAGAGCGGAACGAATTTTGCTCAGGGCCTTCTCGTTCAGCCCATCCTGCGCATAGAGCGCGGCAAGTCCCGCCTGTGCCCTCGCGTCCTGTGGCTTCAGCGCAACCAACTTTTCGATCACCTGTTCCGTGCGCTTGCGGGCTGCCGCCGCCTTATCGTGTTCATTTGCTCCCTCGTAAGCGAGCATGAGGTTATTCCAAACCATGTAATTGTTCCCGTTGATCTGGAGCGCGTGCTCGGTTGCTGCTGCTGCTTCCACATAGCGTTTTTCCTGCAAGTACAGCAAGCCAAGATTGGCGTAAGCCGCGTAGCTTGGATTCAGAGCGACCGATTTCTTCAGCGCCTGTTCCGCATTCGCTAAATTCTGGCTTCCACCGGCATCAAGGTAGGCGGCTGCAAGATTTGAATACAGTTCGGAATTATCGGGAGTCAGAGTAAGCGCGTGCTGATACGCGGCCACGGCCTGCGTATATTTTCCCTGGCGATCATAGAATGTGCCGAGATCGTTGTAGCCGTACCAGTCGTCCGGGCGCATGGCAGCCGCATTTTGATAGGTCTTCTCCGCATCGGCGATACGTCCAGCACTTTCATAGGAGCTCGCCTCTCCCTCCAGCGCCAGAGCGCTCTTCGGATCAAGATCGAGCGCATGATGAAACTCCGTTATCGCGAGGTCATGCTTGCCAAGCGCGTCATGGATTCGTCCCAGCGTCACGTAAACCGCCGGAAGACTGCTATCCAGTTCCACCGCCTTCTGGCAACTCGCCTGCGCCTCATTCAGCCAATTCAGGTTCTGGTCCACCTGGTATTTCAGCCGATACGCCTCGCCCGTCGCCGCGTAACCCAGCGCAAATTGAGGATCGGTCCGCGTGGACTGCTGCAACGCTGCTATCGCCGTGTCCAGATTCCCCGGCTTGTCGAAGCGCTGCATCAGGCCCAGCGCCTTCAGGTAATCCTCATACGCCGCCGGATCCACGCGCCCGCTCGTATTGCGCAGCATGCTCGCCGTCACCGAAATATCCATCAGGTTCGCCAGCCGCGCCACCGTCTCATCCTCCAACATGGAGAGATCGCCCGCCGGGTCCTCCACCTGCACCGAACCAATCTGCCGCAAATCCTTCGTGTCGATCAGGTTCGTCGTCAGCCGAATATCGTTCCCGTCCCGCTCCACCAGTCCCTTCACCACCAGGTTCGCGCCCAGAGCCTTCAGCGCATCCGAAGGGTCCGTCACCTTCTGCCGCTCCACCACGCTGTTCGGAACCACCCATAGAGACTTGTTCCCCACTCCCAGGTTCGATAGCCGCCCCGTTAGCGAATCCATCAACCCATCAATCAGCGCCGCATTTTCCGGATTGCTCCCCACGCTGCGAAACGGCAGGACAGCAATATGCTTCTGCTCCGGCGCCGCACCCGTCAACTCCGCAATGCGGCTGTGCAAAGCCGGCACAAACCACGCCACACTGGCCGCCACAACCAGAACCAGCACGACTACCAGCAGCACAGCCCATGGAAAGCGCCGGTGCGGCGCGGGCCGGAACGCGGAACGCGAAGCCTCCTCGCGCGCCCGCCGCGCGTCCGCTGATTTCCGAATGGTGCGCAACGCTCCAGGAGCCAGCGTGGCCGTCGCGCCCGCGCCGGCCGGCAACTCTGCCGGATTCTGCCCCTGGCTCTGCTCCAGTGCCGCCAGAAATTCCTTGCATGACGAGTAGCGGCTATGAACGTCCTTGCTCAGCGCCCGGTAAATAATCGGCTGCAGCGCCGGATGCAGCGTATCGATATTGTCCGGCGGCTCATTCAGCACGGCCAGCAGAATTGCCGGGACAGTTTCGCGATGGAAAGGATTCGTACCGGTCAGCATTTCCGCCAAAACGACCCCAAGCGCCCAAATATCGCAGCGATGATCGGCTATCTCTCCCATCGCCTGCTCCGGCGCCATGTAAGCGATCGTCCCGCTGATTCCCGCCTGCGAAGCCGTGGACGCGCTCACCACATGGGCAAGCCCAAAATCCACAATCTTGGCCTGCCCCGAAGCCGTCAGCATCACATTCGACGGCTTAATGTCTCGATGAGCAATGTTGTGCGAATGGGCCTCGGCCAGCCCTCGCGCCATCTGCGTGGCGATATCAATAGCCTGATGCGGAGGCAGCGGCCCGCGGCGAATCAACTCCGCAACCGAAACACCTTCATAAAAGGCCATGATGATGAAGGCGCTGCCCTCGGCAGTTTCCTCCACTCCATGAATCACGCCGATGTTGGGATGGTCGAGCGACGACGCAATGCGCGCTTCGCGCAAAAATCGCTGCCGGTCCTGCTCGCTGGCATTCAGGTCGGGCGGCAGAAATTTCAGCGCGACAACCCGCTCCAGCCGCAGGTCCAGCGCCCGGTAAACAACACCCATGCCGCCGGATCCCGCAATCCCAAGGATGCGGTAATTACCGGCTACAACGTCCCCTTCGGAGATGCTGAATTTCAGCTCTGGCACGGAGCGCCTTCAATACGCCGGCGGATTCTTGATCCAGCGTGAGCAGGCCTGGGGAAAAACCTTCGCCGGCGAACTGCTGCGATAGTAAGGCGCAACCCGAAAGTTTGCAAGCGGAGCGAACACCAGCAATAACAGCGCTCTGGCGTCACATTCCGCGCCCGCTGTTCGGCGCCAAACGTCAGCGGCAAAACCGGGCTCGCCGATCTACCGCAACGCTCGCCTTCACGCCCTGTTCAGCATTCCGCGAACCTTCTCCGCCTTCGCCCGCAGATCGTCCACCATGTCCTCTGCGCGCAGGAGAAAATCTTGTCCGGCCCGTAGATACTTCGGCGTATTCTCCCAGATTTCCCTTATCACTTCGGGCCGCTCCAGAGTGGCGACGGCCGTGCCGGCCACCGCCGCGGCCAAAGCCGCTCTGCGCCGCCCGGCCAGCAGCAAAAACGCTCCAGCCAGGAGTGAACCAGCCGCCAGCGCGCGCGGCCAGGGATTTTCAGTAATCACTTCAGCGGCAGCGCCGCCAATCTTCGAAGGAAGCGTGTTCACATCAGTCATCATCGGTCAATAAGCCCTTCCGTAGCTTGGAGGCACCCTAAGTCCTTAGTGCTGCCAAAGTCCACATCACTTTCACTCAATTCGCGAAACTCAGCCTGACCCCGACCAGCGGGAGGGCCGTCAAGGTCAGATCTACGAAGGCGGCGAAATCGGGGTCCCCGGCACGCGCGTTTTTCGCGTGCTGGGGTGAGTAGCCGCGTCCGCCCGTGCGGCCAGCACCTAGTCCAGGTCGAAGTCCCGCAGTGGCTTGCCGGTATCCGGCGACTCCTTGGCCTTTTTCAGCGCCTCTTCAAACTTCTTCGCCAGCACGTCCTCGCGATTCTTGTGCGCGTCCACCGACTGCCGAAAGATGCTCTCCTTGCGCTCATCCTGCTCGCGCATCGCCTTCGCCGCCGTCTCAAAATCTTCAAACGTCCGCTTCCGCGGAGCCGGAGTATGCGCAATTACCGCCCGCGTCGCCACATCAATCTTCATCGTGGCCCCGCACTCCGGGCAGGCCACTTCGATCACCGAATTCTGTTTCCCCGCCATCGCCATCATTTTAATCCCACCGGGACGCGATCCGCCCGCAGCATCTGTCCCAATCAATTATCCTTCCACCTGAGCCACAAAAATTTTCAGCGTCCTCCCGGCAACCCTCCGCATCTAATCGGAACCACTCCGGATTACGCAAGGCCAAAACCACGGGAGCGCGCATGCCGCAGGCAGCCGAGGCATCCATCGAGAAACACGATGCCGACAGCGAATTCCACTACGAGCACTGGACCCCGCGACACAACCCGTGGGTCATCACCTTTACCGTTACGCTCGCCACCTTTATGGAGTCGCTAGACTCCAGCATCGCCAACGTATCCCTGCCCCACATCGCCGGAACCCTCGGCTCCACCTTCGAGGAAGCCACCTGGATCCTCACCTCCTACCTCGTCGCCAACGCCATCGTCCTCCCCATCAGTGGATGGATCGCCAACCGCATCGGCCGCAAGCGCTTCTACATGACCTGCGTCGCGCTCTTCACCGTCTTTTCTTTCCTGTGCGGGCTCGCCACTTCCCTCACCATGCTGGTCATCTTCCGAGTAATTCAGGGAGCGGCCGGCGGCGGCCTCCAGCCCAGCGAGCGCGCCATCCTCGCCGACACCTTCCCGCCGGAAAAACGCAGCATGGCCTTTTCCCTTTACGGAATGGCCGTCGTCGTCGCCCCGGCCATCGGTCCCACCATCGGCGGCTGGATCACCGATAGCTACACCTGGCGCTGGATCTTTTTTCTCAACATCCCCGTCGGCATCATCTCGCTCATCCTCACCAGCCGCATCGTTGAAGATCCGCCCTACATGAAGCGCGTCCGCAAAACTATTGGCAGCATCGACGGAATCGGCCTCGGCCTGCTCGCCCTCACCATCGGCGCGCTCCAGCTCATGCTCGACAA
>JBOGMA010000664.1:0-2920 GCA_050746465.1 Acidobacteriaceae bacterium | reverse complement strand
GGATTCTCTCGTATACTTGAGGAAGTAGTTTCCTCATGCTTCCTTTCATTCATCTAGGTCCTCTGACGATAGGCACGTTTGGCATCATGCTTTGGCTGGCCGCGGTTTGCGCGTGCTGGGCATTGCATGCGAATTTTCGGCGCTGGAAGATTAATGCCGACGCGATCAGCATTGTGGCTGTAGCCACGGTTGCGGGCGTTATCGGCGCGAAATTCTGGCACGTACTTCAGGATCCGCAGTTGCTGATGCAGCATCCGATTGCGGTGATTTTTGACCGCTCGGGATTTGCGTGGTTTGGCGGGCTGGTGTTGGGAATTGCCGCGCTGCTGTGGCAGGGGCGGAGCTATGGGATTGGCAAGCTGCGGATACTGGATTTGTGCACGGTGTCGGCGGCGATTGGATATGGAGTGGGGCGGCTGGGGTGCCTGACTTCGGGCGATGGGGATTATGGGATTCCGACGAAGCTGCCGTGGGGAATGAGTTTTCCGCATGGGCTGGTGCCGACGACCGGACCCGGGGGAACATGCGCGCTGGCGGGCTGGCCTTCGAACTGTGCGGTACATCCGACTCCGATCTATGAATTGATTGCGGCGCTGCTGATTGCGTGGTATTTGTGGCGGCGCGGCAGGCCGGAGGCTCCCAAACCGGTGGGGCAGTTGACGGGCGAGTACCTGATATGGACGGGGCTGGCGCGGTTTCTGGTGGAGCTTATCCGGATTAATCCAAAGCTGTATTTCGGGATGAGCAACGCGCAGGTGGCGAGCCTTGGGTCGATGGCGGCAGGCGTGGCGCTGATTTTGTGGGCGAGGAAAAAGGCTGCGGCGGTTGCGGTGCCGGAGACGCGGGCGGTTCGTTCGACGACCGTTTAGCCACCCACGAACGAAGACTTGTTTGCGGGGACCTCCGTCGTGTTCCACGGTATTCTTTAGGCTATGAGTAAGCCTATTGTTGAGCTTGATGTTGTTGCGCTGACGCGCCGCCTGATTGATATCGATTCGACAACTTATAGCGAAGGCGCGGTGGGGCGCGAGCTGCTGGAGATTTTGAGGGCGCGCGGCTGGCGGGTTGAGACGATGCCGGTGGAGCAGCCGGAGGAAAGCCGCAGCCAGAGCGATCGCTTTAACGTGTATGCGGGAGCGGCGGAGCACGCGCCCGAGATCGTGTTTTCGACGCACATGGATACGGTTCCTCCGTATTTTTCTTCCTCAGAAGATGATGAATTTATTTATGGGCGCGGGGCGTGCGATGCGAAGGGCATTATCGCGGCGCAGATTGCGGCGGCGGAGCGGCTGAGGGATGAGGGCGTGCGGGTGGCGCTGCTGTTTGTGGTGGGCGAGGAGCGCGACTCGGCGGGAGCCAAGGTGGCGAACCGGTATCCGCGGGGGAGCCGGTTTTTGATTAACGGCGAGCCTACGGATAATCGGCTGGCGTTGGCGTCGAAGGGCACGCTGCGGGTGAAGCTGACGGCAAAGGGGAAGCTGGCGCACTCGGCGTATCCGGAGCTTGGGGAGAGCGCGATTCACAAGCTGCTGGAGGCGCTGCGGAATGTGATGGCGCTGCCGCTGCCGGTGA
Source organism: Acidobacteriaceae bacterium (assembly GCA_050746465.1). Classification (GTDB taxonomy): domain Bacteria; phylum Acidobacteriota; class Terriglobia; order Terriglobales; family Acidobacteriaceae; genus Silvibacterium. The sequence goes on along the minus strand of JBOGMA010000664.1, from coordinate 1,348 downwards.
CGGAGGATGTGGGGCCGAGCACGCTGAATGTGGGGCTGATTGAAGGTGGGCGGGCGCCGAATGTGATGGCGGACCATGCGGAGGCGCAACTGCTGATTCGGCTGGTGGGCCCGGCGGAGGAGACCCGAGCGGCGGTTCTAAAAGCAGTGAGTGATTTGGCGGAAGTGGATTTTACGCTGGAGATTCCGTTCCAGCGGCTGCGGGCGATGGAGGGGCTGCCGACGATGGTGGCGGCATTTACGACGGATATTCCGTGGCTGACGATGTGGGGCGAGCCTCTGCTGCTGGGGCCAGGGTCGATCCATGTGGCACATACGGAAAACGAACGGCTGGCGAAGCGGGAGCTGATGGAAGCTGTGGAGTTGTATGTGAAGGTGGCGCGGGGGCTGGCGGACAGTCAATAGGCAACAGCCAACAGTCGAGAGTCAACAATCAAGAGCCCAATAGGTCACGGGCAACAAGAGCAGTTCAAGACAGCGGAACTTTTCTTCTCACCGTCGCGTAGAGGAGTTCATGCGCGGCGCTGGTGTGGCCGTCGTGCGGATTTTCTTTCCGGAGGCGAGGCGATGGTGGTGCTGGGGAGTCGGCTGAGGCAAGTTTTTCGGCGGCTGGGGCGGGCGCCGATGTTCACCACGCTTACATTGATTACGCTGGCTGTGGGGATTGGAGCGACGACGCTGATCTTCAGCGTGGTGGACGGTGTCCTGCTGAAGCCGCTGCCTTATCCTCATCCAGAGCAGTTGATCGGGGTTTGGTACACCACGCCGAAGGTGAATATCAAAGACCTGAATATGTCGCCGTCTTTCTACTTCATTGCCCGTGAGCAGAACAAGACGCTGGAGGCGATTGGAGCGTATCAGGGCGACTCGCTGAGCGTTACGGGCACAGGGCAGCCAGAACAGGTGACGGGCCTGGATGTGACGCACGAGGTACTGTCGATTCTGGGAGTGAAGCCGGAGGTTGGTCGGCTGTTTTCGGAGGCTGACGACAAGCCAGGTGCGCCGGCTACGGTGATTTTGTCACATGCGTATTGGCAGAAGAAATTTGGCGGGTCGCGGTCGGCGATTGGGCAGATGATTACGGCCGACGGCAAGCCAAGGCAGATTATTGGCGTCCTGCCGAAGGGCTTTCACTTTTTAAACTGGGATGACCGCTCGCTGTGGCTGCCGATGCAGTGGGACCGCAGCAAGACGAAGCTGGGGAACTTCAGCTACGAAGGTGTGGCGCGGATGAAGCCCGGCGTGACGATGGAGCAGGCGAGTGCGGATTTGCAGCGGCTGATTCCGGTGGCGATTGATACGTTTCCGACTCCTGTGGGCTTCAGCAAGGATCTGTTTAAGTCCGCGGA
>JBOGMA010000663.1:0-14080 GCA_050746465.1 Acidobacteriaceae bacterium | reverse complement strand
CGATTCGGGTCCACAAGCTTAAAACCCGTGCCGATCTTCATGCCGCAAAGCGAACGACCGCGCAGCGCGGGGTTAGGATTCTCTCCGTCAACTTGGGTGGGCGCGCTGGTGCTGACGACGATAATCTTTGCACAGATGTCAGCGCCGCAGCGATAGATTTGAATGACTGAGCCGGATGGGTTGGCCCAGTTTCCCAGTACGCCGTTTTGCGCCTGCGCTGTTGCCAGCGAGAAGGCGAGGATGACAAAAATCCACACGCGGCTCATTGTAACTGTGACGCTGACCGCTGGGAATCGATGCCTCAGGTCCTGGCGCGTTGTTCCCGATATATATGTGGACCGGCGATGACCGGGTGATTCTTCCGGATGTGAAGCGGCATCCCAGTACCTGGCGCGATATCCTGCTTGTTCGAGCAGATGTCGCGGTTGCGGGAATGGCGCGAGCGAAAAAAATACAAAAAGGAAACGAAGGCGCCCCCGCGGAGAAGGATGCTTCGCTGGCGCTTTTTCATCGTGTCATTGCAAAGTGGTTCGCGGCGGCGATTGGCAAGCCGACACCCGCGCAAAGCATGGGATGGCCGGCGATCGCGCGCGGCGAAAGCACTTTGATTCTGGCTCCGACCGGGACGGGCAAGACGCTGGCTGCTTTTCTGTGGTGCCTTGACCGGCTGATGTTTCGCTCGGTATCCGAAGAAGTGAAAGGCTGCCGCGTTGTTTATATCAGCCCCCTAAAGGCGCTGGCAGTCGATGTGGAACGCAATTTGCGCGGTCCGCTTGCGGGCATCGCCGAACTCGCCACGCGGGAAAAGATTGCGTTCCGCTTGCCGGAAATCAGCGTTCGTACGGGAGACACGCCGCAGAGAGAGCGGGCGCGCTTCCGCCGCAGCCCCGCGGAAATTCTTATCACCACGCCGGAGTCGTTGTATCTGCTGCTGACCTCGGATGCCACAACCGCGTTGCGAACGGTGGAGACGGTGATTGTCGACGAAATTCATGCGCTGGTTCCCACCAAGCGCGGCGCTCACCTGGCATTGAGCCTGGAGCGGCTGGAGGCTCTGGCCGAGCGCCCGGTGCAGCGCATCGGTCTTTCGGCAACGCAGCGGCCTTTGGATGAGGTAGCACATTTTCTTGGCGGCGCGGTTACCGGCAAAGCTTCGGCTGGAATGAACAGGCGGAAGGAGCTTGAGGAATTTGAGCGCGAATGGACCGGCAACGAAGACGCAGAGGAGAAGTTTCGGCCGGTCACGGTTGTGAATGCGGGCGGCCCTAAGCGTCTCGTGCTGAAAGTCGAAGTTCCGGTGGAAGATATGGCTCGCATTGCGCGAGCGGAGGAGTTGCCGGGGGGAGCAACGAAACGGAGCGCGTCCATCTGGAGCGCGATTCATCCGCGGCTGCTCGAAATTGTGCTGACTCGTCAATCCACGCTTATTTTTGTGAACAATCGCCGCACCGCTGAGCGAATCGCGGGCGCTATCAATGAGCTTGCGGAGCAACAGGGAATTTGCGAGACGATTGCGCGCGCGCATCACGGTTCGCTGGCGGCTGCGCAACGGGCGGAAATAGAGGAACAACTGAAGGCCGGAAACCTTCGCGCGCTGGTGGCGACATCGTCATTAGAGCTTGGCATCGATATGGGAGCGATTGATCTGGTGATACAGGTTGAAGCACCGCCTTCCGTGGCCAGTGGAATGCAACGGATCGGGCGTGCGGGACATCGGGTGGGCGCAGCGAGCGAGGGGATTCTCTTTCCGAAGTATCGCGCCGATCTGATTGCATGCGCGGCGGTCACACGTGCCATGCAGGACGGTCTGGTTGAGTCCACGCGGTATCTTCGCAATCCCCTGGATGTGCTGGCGCAGCAAATTGTGGCCACGGTGGCACATCCACCGGCGCTTGCCTCGCCGCGCAGCAAGGGCAAGCCGCCGCGTGAGCCGGAGATCAAGGTGGAAGCGCTTTACGCGCTGGTGCGACGGGCCGCCCCATTTGCCTCGTTGAGCCGAACCGCGTTCGAGGGCGTGCTGGACTTGCTTTCCGGACGATATCCCTCCGATGAATTTGCCGAATTGCGCCCGCGCATCACCTGGAACCGTACGCATAACCTGCTGACGCCGCGCGAAGGCGCGAAGAACCTCGTGGTGCTGAATGCGGGGACGATTCCCGACCGCGGCCTTTATGGAGTCTTTCTTTCCGGAGCAGCGAAGCCGGTGCGCGTTGGGGAGCTTGATGAGGAAATGGTGTTTGAAAGCCGCGTGGGAGAGACGTTTGTTTTGGGAGCTTCGACGTGGCGCATCGACGAGATTACGCATGACAGGGTGATGGTTTCTCCCGCGCCGGGAGAGCCGGGAAAGACGCCTTTCTGGCATGGCGATTTGGCGGGGCGTCCGTTGGAGTTTGGACGCCGCATCGGTGCGCTTGTGCGCGAGTTGCGTGAGGTTCCAATGAATGCCGCAATAAGCCGTCTCGTGCGGGAGCATGGACTGGAGACGCTGGCGGCAGAAAATCTGATGCGGCTTCTGGTGGATCAGGAGTCGGCCACCAGACTTGTTCCGGACGACCGCACGATTGTGATGGAGCGCATTCGCGATGAAATGGGCGACTGGCGCGTATGCGTGCTCACGCCCTTCGGCAGCCGTGTGCATGCTCCCTGGGCGATGGCCGCGACGGCGAAAATTCGCGCGGGCGGCGGCCCAGAGGTGGAGGCGATGTGGGCCGATGATGGTTTTGTGCTGCGGTTTCCGGATACCGATTCCGTGCCCGCCCCCGAGTTGCTGTTGCCCGGTTCAAGAGAGGCGAGCGAGCTTGTGCTGCGTCAATTGGGCGCGACCTCGTTGTTCGCAGCGAGATTTCGCGAGTCATCGGCGCGGGCGTTGCTGTTGCCGAGGAGGCGAGCGCAGGGGAGGGCTCCGCTATGGCAGCAGCGCAAGCGGGCCTATGATCTGCTGTCGGTGGCGTCGCGCTATCCGTCGTTTCCAATTCTGCTGGAGACATATCGTGAGTGCGTGCGTGACGTGTTTGACATGCCGGCGTTACTCGAAGTCCTGCGGTCGGTCGAGAAGCATGAAATCAGCATTCATGTAGCCGACTCGCGTAAGCCCTCGCCTTTTGCTGCTTCGCTGCTGTTCGGCTATGTTGCGAACTACATCTATGAGGGTGATGCGCCGCTGGCTGAGCGTCGCGCGCAGGCGCTTTCGATCGATCAAGAGCAGCTTCAAGAGCTATTGGGCGAGGCTGACCTGCGCGAGTTGCTGGATGTAGATGCGATTGCCGAAGTTGAGCGTCAGTTGCAGGCCTTGGGCGAAATGCAGCGCGTTCGCAGCGCGGATGGCATTCACGACATTCTGTTGCGGCTTGGGGATCTTTCCCGCGCTGAAATTGCGCGCCGTCTGGCCTCGCCCGCGCTGGCCGGCTCAATAGATGAATTGCTGCGCCCGCGTCGAATTCTTGAGGTAAAGATTGCCGGCGAGGACCGCCTGATTGCGGTTGAAGATGCCGCGCGCTATCGCGATGCTCTGGGAATTGCGCTGCCGAAAGGGATTCCGGCTGCACTGCTCAAGCCGATTGAGACGCCGCTGTTGGAATTGTTGCGGCGATATGCGCGCACGCATGGGCCGTTTGCGGCGGGCGAGGCAATGAGCCGTTTCGGCTTGAATGCCGCACGGGTGGAAGCAGTCCTTAAAGATCTGGCGGTTCAGGGTCATATTCTGGAAGGCGGTTTTCGTCCGGACGGACTGCATCGCGAGTGGTGCGACGCGGAGGCGCTGCGAAGGATTCGGCAGAAGTCGCTCGCGCATCTGCGTAAGGAAATTGAGCCGGTTGAGCCGGCGATGCTGGCCCGCTTCACCACTCATTGGCAAGGCGTGCTGCAGAAACGGCGCGGGCTGGATGCGCTGCTCGATACGATCGAAAATCTGCAGGGTGCGCCGCTGGCCGCGTCGCAAGTTGAGACGGAGATTCTTCCAGCACGTGTGGAAAGGTATTCTCCCGGCGATCTGGATACATTGATTGCGGCAGGGGAAGTGGTGTGGTGCGGGTTTGACTCACTAGGCGAGCGCGACGGACACGTTGGGCTTTATCTGGCGGACAAGATTTCGAACCTGCTGCCACCGCGCAGCTCGCGTGAAGACACACCGCTCAGCGAGAAAGAGCAGCGCATTTTGGAGGAGCTTGCACGGGGCGGCGCCATGTTTTTCGCCCAACTGCACGACGCGGTGGGGGGCGGCTATCCGGGCGAGATTGTAGATGCGCTGTGGAGCCTGGTATGGCGCGGGCTTGTGACGAACGATACGTTTCACGCGCTGCGCGCCTATGTTGCCAGGCAATCCTCCTCGCGCCCGGCGAAGCGGCAGCATAATGTGCAGGCGTTTCGGTCTCGGCGTGTGATGCCGCCATCTGCACAAGGCCGATGGGCATTGGTTGCAGAGTCTCAACGTGGGACTACGGCACAGCAAACCGCATGGAGCCATGCCGTAGCGCTGCAACTGCTGAACCGCTACGGCGTCGTTACGCGAGAAACAGTTGCGCAGGAGAATGTACCGGGAGGATTCAGCGCGGTGTATGACGTTTTGAAGGCGCTGGAGGAGAGCGGACGCATTCGCCGGGGCTACTTCGTTGCCGGATTGGGCGCGGCGCAATTCGCGTTGCGCGCTGCAGTGGATATGCTGCGGTCGCTTCGGTCCACTGCGGATCCGGAGAAAGCGGAGATGGTGATGCTTGTCGCCGCCGATCCGGCAAATCTTTATGGCTCCGCGCTGAGGTGGCCGCAGAGTGTTGAGGAGAAGAACGGGGGCGGAGCGCGCTCGTTGAGCCGCAGCGTCGGGGCATCGGTGGTTCTGCGCAATGGTGAGTTGCTGGCGTACCTTCGGCGCAACAATCCGCATGCGCAGGTCTTTCTTCCTGTGGAGGAGCCGGATCACACCAATGCGGCTCGCGATCTCGCAGAATTTCTGGCCGAGAGAACACGGCAAGGAATGCGAGTGGATGGAGATCGTGCGCACAGCGGATTGCTGATCGCCACCATCAACGGGCAGCCAGTGCAGCAGCATTGGCTGGCGCGCTTTTTGCTGGAGGCGGGCTTTTCAGCAGCACCGAAGGGATTCAACATTCGCAGGCCGCAACCTGCAACTGTTGATTCGCAATAATTCAGAAGCTCATTCCTGCTGATCTTGAGGCTGCGAATCGTCCGGCTGCTGGTCGTCATTGGAATGTTTGCCGAAGAGCTTGCTCCAAAAGCCGCGCTTTTTCTTCTTTTCAGCCTTGGGTGGGGCGATGGCGGTCTGCGCGGGCTGCCGCGGAGCGATGGCCGGAAGCTGCGGCTGTTTTGGCGCCAGCGCCCTCGGATTATTCGAGGGAGGTTGGTTGCTTTCGGAATTTCCGCCGAGCCCAAAGATTCGCTGGAACAGATTGTGCTGGTTTCCATTGACGTGGTCGCAGGTGTCGGTCGGCTGCGTGCCGTCAAGAAATGCAGCGGTGTAGTCGTCAGGGCAGGCAGCGTCGGCCAGCAAGTTCGTGTTCTTGTCGAGTTGGACTTCGGTTACGCCCGGAGGCGCAACGAAGGGCTTGGTGTCGGAGTATTGCGGCAACTGCACGGCAAGCTTCATGAAGTCGGCCCAGATGGGTGCGGCGGCGTGCGCGCCTTCAATTTTGATATCGCTGTAGTCGTCGTTGCCGACCCACACCACGCAGATCAGGTTGCTGGTGAATCCGGCAAACCAGGCGTCGTGCGAGGTTCCGGTCTTGCCGGCGGCGGGGGCGGTGAAGCCCATTGCCCGGACGCCCGCGGCTGTGCCGTGGTTGATCACGTTTTCCATCAGCACGGTCGTCAGATAGGCCACGCGCGGATCAAGGATGGGTTTGGATGTCGGCGTAAAGTCCTGCATCACGTCGCCTTTCGCGCTGCGCACGGAGGCCAGCATCCACGGATCGATCTTGACTCCGTTATTGGCGAAGATGGTGTAGGCTCCGGCCATTTCAAGCGGCGTCGCGTCGTAGGCTCCTATGGCCATGGCGGGCGTTGGCTTTACCGACGTTATGCCTGCATCGTGCGCGAGGGCGGCTACGTTGTTATAGCCAACCATTTGCGCCAGTGAGATGGTCGCATTGTTGAGGGACCACTGCAGCGCGGTTCGCGCCGTCACCTGGCCGCGATAATCATTCTCAAAATTATGCGGCGTGTATGTTTGATCGTTGGCAAAGGTAAAGGTGGTGGGCTCGTCATTCAGGATGGTGTTTTGCGTGAAGATGCCGCTTACACCGTCACTCCCCGTAAGCTGCGCGCCAGCCAGGCTGGAGTTGTAGGCAGTGGCAAAGACGAACGGCTTGAATATGGAACCGGTGGGCCGGTGTGAAACCGCGTGGTTAAACTGGCTGACGCCATAATTGCGGCCGCCCACCAGAGCCAGCACCTCACCGGTATGCGGGTCCAGCGCCACGAGCGCAACCTGCGGATAGACGAGCGGGACGTTGTGTCCGCGCTTGACGAGGCGGGCGTGGCGTGCTTCAACGATCTTATCGACCTGAGCCATGCCCTCCGCCACGGCCTCGCTGGCGGCTCGCTGCAGGTCAGGGTCGAGCGATGTGTAGATACGCAAACCCTCGTTGTTGTACTCGTTGTCGCCAAATTTCGCAGCCAGCTTGTCGCGCACCAGGTCAACGAAATAAGGAGCCTCGCCGGCGTCAACCGCTCCAGAGACCAGCTTGAGCGGAGTAGCCTTGGCCTGCTCCGCCTGCGCCTCTGTGATGTCTCCGGTGCTGACCATGGCATCAAGCACGATGTTGCGACGGTTAGTGGCCCGCTTGGGGTGCCGGTATGGGTTCAGGTAGCTCGGGCTCTGAATTAAACCTGCGAGCAGTGCCGCCTGGGGCAGCGTGAGCTGGCTTACGTTCTCGCCGAAAAAGGCTTGCGACGCCTCGCCGAATCCATTAATGGAGAAGCTGCCTCGCTGGCCCAGCGGGACCTCGTTCGCGTAAAGCTCGAAAATCTTTTGCTTGGAAAAACGGTGTTCAAGCTGAATTGTGACGATGGCCTGAAGGAATTTGCGGTGCCAGGTGCGCTCGGGTGTAAGAAAGAATTCCTTCGCCAATTGCATCGTAAGCGTGGAAGCCCCGCCAAGATTCCGGCGGTCGCCGCGCACATAGTCGTGCCAGGCCCAGGCCATTACGGCGTACCAGTCAATGCCGCCGTGCTGGAAATAACGGCGGTCTTCAATCGAGGTGACGGCGTCTACAACGACTTTAGGAATCTGGTTCCAGGTAATGAGCCGGCGTTTGGCGCGATTTTTATCCGAGAGATCGGTGATGAGTACCGGCTCAAGCTCATACGCGGCGAGTTGCTGGCCATTGTCGCCGGTGATCTGGCTGATGGATCCCTTGGCGAAGGTGATGGTGGCGCCCTGTGGAGCGTGGTAAGACTGCGGTCCTGGGTGAACCGTGATGCTGTTTTCACCCTCGGAATAGGTCCCCATGGACGAGGCATTGCCCGCGCCCTCAACCGAATATCCCGCTTTGCGAAGTTCCTGCGCAATAGAGTCGGCGGTGAACTTCTGCCCTGGGCGAAGCTCCTGCGGGGCGGCGTAAATTTTCGCCGTGTTTTCAAACAGGGGCTTTTCCAGCCGCGCATCCACAATGTGCTGATATTTGACGTAGTAGTAGCCAAAAACACAACAGAAGGCGATAAAACATACTGCAAGGACGACTCCGGCGATAAGCAGGGGCTTGCGCCAGGAGTGCGGCGGGCCGTGCTTCCTCGGAGAGAATTTAATTTTGACTGCCAAAAGGAAACGTCTCCTACTCAATCTTAGTTGCTTTGGGCAGAAAAACGCCTCTTGGGAGGCAATTGTTCCATAAAATCCTCGACTTTATAGATTTCATTCGCGGAGTGGGGAAGAAAGCGCGTACTTCAGTTGGCCTTTTTCAGCACCGCATTGCGGTTTTCATCATTATAGATTTGACCCTCGAAGCGGCGCACCGCCGCATACTGGTCAGCATCCAACTCCAGCTTTTTGACCTTGTATTCGCGGGAGTAATGCAGAACGCCATCTTTGGCCGTGACTTCGCTGTGGTAGCTCGCGAAATCCGTATCCAGATTGACGGGATCGGGCAATTCGTCAACGGTGTATCCGGCTGGAAGCTTCAGGTCGAAGGCGTCGCGCCAGTCGCCTGTTGAGCTGAATTCGACGGGATAGTGCCGGGGTCCATCCTTAGTGTAAAAAGCGTCAGAGCCAACCACGCGAGGACGCACCAGCAGCATGTTGCCCACGGTTTTTGCAAAGGACGACGCATTCACGTCGTAGCTCATGATTAACGGCTTGTCGAGGCTACCGGCGTTTTCAACTTTTTCATTGCTTGCCTGAAATGCCGAGAAATCGTCGCGCAGAGAATTTTCGAGGCTGTGCTGCTTATCGGTTTCGCTGCTCATCGTGAACCAGCGCCGAAGATCATCAGACGATGCGCCGAGCCGCTTAACCGTGACGTCGCCGGTGAGCGAGCCATCCGCTGCAACCGTGAAGCTGGCGGTGCGGTTCACCGTGTCGCTTTTGGGGCCGAGGACTGGAAGCTCAATCGCCTGGCTGTCAGCGCCCGCAATCAGCAATCCGTAGCCGCCCTGAAGATAAGTCGGGAGCAGACCGATGGGCACGTATGGATTGGTGGGGTCAAAAATGAGGTAGCGTTTGCCGGTTTTTGCGGTGACAACGGCCTCAAGCGCCGGATTTTGGTATCCGGAGGGAATTTCAATGGCCGCGATCATGTGGTCGCCGATCCGTGACGGAACCTTCGGATCAACCACGCCTCGGTCCGTATCGACCATGACCCAGGTAGCGCGCACGCCTACGGCGTCCAACATGGAAACCATCAGCGTGACCTTGTCTTTGCAGTCGCCGTAGCGGTTGCGGTAAATCTCCTCGGCCGAATGCGGCTTAAAACCGCCAATTCCGATCTCGATACCAACATAGCGAATCTGCTGCTGCATGAAAGCGGCAATTTTTTGGATGCGCTCCATGAAATCGGTATTGGTGGTCGTGAGCGAACGGCTCTCGCTGGCAATATCCGCGGGGCCTTCACTCTCCGGGGCCGCGAGCTGGTTGTACCATTCGCCGATGCGCGCCCAGAGTTGAGGGTCTTGGGGAAGCTGCGATGCGGAGAAATAGACCTCCATACGTCCGGCGAGGGACCCCCACGCCGGAGCCATGGGGACAGATTCTAAATTGATTCCTGGAATATTTGAGAGTTCCCAACGAAAATGGTTCGGCGCAACTTCGGTTGGCTGCACACCGGTATATTTTCGCCAGAGTGAGCAATGCTGCCAGCCTTGGGGCAGATCAATTTCAAAGACGGATTGAACTGTGGGAACGGAGTTCTGGAATTGCCATGGCTCGTCGCCCGAGTACATGGGAAGCTGCTCAGTAACTTCGTAGGCTACGATGCCGCCGGGGTCGGCGCCGGGAACATCGGCGGTTTCATAACGCGCGTCGTCATAGAGGATGCCCCACTCGTTCGCTCCGGCCTCAATAATGTCGTGCTTGTTTACTGTGTATTGATGACCGTCCGGGCCAATGCTCCAAATCTGGAAGGAAAGCAGCTTATGGTCTTTGTTGAATCGCGCCACGGGCTGCGCATAGTCGCGCCCCTGGGGCCGCAGGATTTTTGTTACGTTCCGATAGCGTTCCACGATTTTGCCGTCGGGGGTGACGGTGAGCAGCGTGTCTTCCAGCAGCACGGCGGCCTTGGGGTTTGTGCCTGCCGGAATCTGCACCTTCTCGGCAGCCGCCTGAGTGACCCAGCCGGGAAGCTCATGGTTGGACGCACGCGCCAGCGAAAGTCCACCAATGATGAAGAGAACAGGCCCGACCAACCGGATGCATTTCATCGTCATTTTCCAGTGGCCGGAGTTGCCGGAGCCGCCACGCTCGCCGAAACCGAAACCGGAGTGATTTGCAGGGCGGCCTGCGACTGATCGCTCGAACTCAGCTTCTGGTAGAAATCGCGCAGAGAAGGATACTGTGTGGCCTTGTAAAGGACAGATGCCACGCGCAGCAGACGCGCATATCCATAAAGGTGAGGAGTCGACACGAACTTGACGAGGTAATCCGCGTTCGGCACGAACGGAATATCCCCACCCTTCGGCAGGCTTTCCACCGTCATGTTCTCAGGAAGCGTGAGCTGGAAATCATCGCTGATCATGTACGGATAATTCATGTCGATGGGATATATGCGGTTGGTTTTGGCGAATAACGGCGGGTTGCCGGCCTCAAAAAATGCCGCCGGGATGAAGAGATGTTTTCCGGTCGCAGTTCCCAGGGTTCCACTTACCTGAACAACAACCATCAGCGGATGGGTGTAATCCGTGAGTCCCACAAAGTGATCGACCTTGACGTGGACTCCAGGAGGCATCGAGTTCTGCAGGGTATTGTCAAACTGCTTTTTTACGCTGTCTTCGTCTCCGCGCAGCACGGCCTGACGCCAGTACAGCGCCTGCGCGCCGGACATGTTGTCATAGAGTGTCCCGGACACCTGGTCCGTGGCGCTTAGCGAGAGCCGGGCAACGCGGTTCGTGCTGTTGTCTTTGTAGCTCGGCGCGGGTGTCGTGAACATTACAACGCCCTTGTCGGATTCGCGGAGGCCGCTTGCCCAGGTGTGCTTCCAGGCAAGTTTGCCGAACTCGCAGTAGCGCTGGCCGGGGTCGAAATAGACTTCTTTGCCGTTTAGCTCGACAATGGCGAGTTCATCATCAAGCTGGTTCCAGTTAAGGAAGTCCGTTACGAAAACGCTCCGGTCGCGATCGACAACGATGGCTCCGTACACCTTCAGCCCCGCCGCGCGAACCATGGCAACAAACAACCGCGTGATCTGGTCATCATAGCCGCGCTTTTGCTCCCACACGTCCTCGGCGTTGTTGATCTTTACGTGTTCGGCCTTGTTTTCGGCAGCGGAATGCTGACGCGAGTAGCTGGTGTTGTCCAGCTTCATCACCGCCGCATAGATTTTCTCAACCTTCTGCTCGTCTGAATCTCCCGGAGCGATGATGGTGTTCACCGCCGCACGAATTTTGCCGGATGGATCCGCAAAGTGGTCAAACGCTTTCGACCAGTACTTCCCTTCGGTCTTCCAGTATTCGGCTGGAGTGCGGAAAGGAGAATAGTAGAACGTCAGTCGGTCGGCCAGGCTCCGGAATGGCGGCAGGTAATCGCCTTTGGGCAGCGCCGGGATGTTTTCAACCACCAGGTCATAGCCGTCCTGGCCCTGCCGCACTTTCACGCCTGAGGGCAGGATGTAGCTGTAGAGGAGGATATTGGCTACATTTTCATGCCCGTTCTCGCGTGTGGTGATGTAGGTTGAACCACCATTCATGTAGTTGCTGGGAACGAAGTGGTAATGGGCCTTCACCACTGGAATATCCTGCTGAATCTGCCAATCCGGGTGTGAGACGATACCGTCGTCATAGCCCAGCACCCAGCGGTATTCAAGGATGCTGCCCACCTGCACATCGGGCATGCTGAAGACCTTCTCCATTACGCGCACATTGCCGGACTTCACCAGCAGTTTGTCGTATGGCTTGCCGGTGAAGGGAACCGTGGTTCCGTTGGGCTGAATTGTGCGCCCGGTGATGCCGCGAATGGTGTAGCCTGGCCCAAACGCAGGGCTCTCGATGTCTCCGAACATCTCCTTGCCCTTTTCAGTCAAAATCTTGACGCGGGCATAGAGCGTATGGATGTGAATGTTGTCGTTGACCGTCTCTTCGCGATACAGGTACACGGCGGGCGCGTCCGGATCCGCTGCATAGGACTTCATGCTGAGTTCTTCAGGAGTGGGCTGCTGCCACTCGGAAAATGCGAAAGCGGAGAGCGGCGCGAGAATCAGGCAGAGGACGAGTAGACGGCGAACCAGAGCAAACAATTCAAAACCTCAGCAGAAGGCGAAGTTCTCCCCCGCAAAGCCGAGAAATGAACATTCCGGGAGAGTCGCACCATTATGGCTTCGCTTAGGCGGCTGGGCAAGAATTTTTTGCTGGGGGGTGTTCATTGGTTCACCTGTGCCGATTCGGGGATCAGAGGCGTGCCGTTTGCGATTGGCGACCTCTGGAGAAAGCGTCTGCTGTGTTAACTTTGAGAGAGCGGGAGCCCGTAGCTCAGTAGGTAGAGCAACGCCCTTTTAAGGCGTGGGTCCTGGGTTCGAATCCCAGCGGGCTCACCATCTTACGTTTGATTTCATCCCCTGAATTTGCAACGATGCGCCGGCTATCAGCGGGGATTTTTCTTCCGAGCCTCCCAGGCTTTTACATACTTCCAATGCACATAAACCGAGTGGTTCAGGTGGTAGATAAGTCCTGGAACTCCATCGAGGAAGCCAAGCCGGAAGAAGTAATTTTTGATGAAGGTAGCGGCAGGATTCAGTAAGCCCAGCCGGATAAATCCCGGGACGGTAGCGGCTTTGCCGCGTTCCACCAGCACCTCCACATTTTCTGAGCTGTAGTCGTTCATATGGCTGAGGTATTGCTCGAAGCTGGGATAGGCGTAGTGGATAAGATCGTGTGTCAGCGTGCCCTTAGGGCCGTCAAACTGCGGAGTTCCGTGGGGGCCGACGTGGGTTTCCATTCGCGCGCTGCCGCGTTTCCATAGGCGAAGTTTTTGGTCTGGGTAGAAGCCTCCGTGGCGAATCCACCGATCCATGAACAGGTTCAGCCGGGGTATCCAGTAAGCCTCAAAGCGCGGATTCGCAATTGTGTCCTGAATCTCCTTGGCCAGCTCCGGGCTGACCACTTCGTCGGCGTCGAGCATCAGGATCCAGTCGCTGGTGCATTTGGCAATTGCGATGGATTTCTGTTCCGGATGGCCGCGGAAATCGCGGTTGAACGAGTGCTTCGCGCCGAAGGAGCGGGCGATTTCCGGAGTGCGGTCTACCGAACCAGAATCGACGATGACGATTTCGTCGGCCCAGCGCACGGCCTCAAGCGTGCGGGGCAGGTTCTTCTCCTCGTTGCGGGCAATCATCGCGACTGAGAGTGTGGGCCTTGCACTCATGGTGCGAGTTTAATCCCGGTGCAGCGCAGTTTTTGGCGCAGCCGCGGCGGCCGTATGCTTCGGATTCGGGGAATTCCGAAGTGTATCCATCACGCTCGGCGGCAGCTTGTCGGCCCCGGAGAGCAGCAGAGTGACCTGCCATATCTGCGTGGGGCTCAAAACCTTGTTGAACGCCGGCATACCCGTCAGGCGAATACCGTTGTCCACCTTCCAAAAGGTTTCTCCGGGAGGGTCATCGCTCACTCCTATAACTTTACCCTTACCGTGAGCCTGCCAAAGTTGCGGAGCATCCGGATACATGTGTGCAGCGAAATCAGAAGGACGGCCATAGAGGCCATGACAGGCAGCGCACTGCTCGCGATATATCCGGGCGCCGGCTTCCAGGTTCTCCGCCGTGGGTTGGATGGGCTGCAGACTCGGCATTTCTTTTTCGATGCGGGCCTGAAGCGGCACCTTGACGATCTGCTGCTCCATTGGGAATGCCGGATCGGCGACTGCGACGGGAGGGTTGCCCACCTTGAAGTAAACGTAGGCTGCAACGGGAATCGCAAGCAGCCCCAGGATTAAGCCCAGCAAGAAGAATTTCATTGGTTCCTATCCGTTGTAACAGGATAATGCCAGACCCCGGTCCTGCACGAATTTCTGTCGCAGGTCAGGTCAGGGGGGCGCTTTGGACGTCGGGAATGGCCGTCAGATGGTTTAATAGAATGCAGGCATAAATCCTGTTTCAATTAACCCCCGGCGGCAGCAGGCAGTGGAGGCTTCACCATTCATGTATTTTGGAAAGCGTAGAGGATACTTCGCGTATCCGGTTTTGGCTCTGGCCATTCTTTTTGCGTCCGCGACCTTGCGCGCGCAGGACGACTCATCCCAGCAACAGACAGAGACTCCGGCTCAGATAGAGACGCAAACCCAGTCGCAGACGACCCAGCAGCGTGTTGAGGTATTGCGCCGGGCGCAGCAGCGCGTGCGGGCGCGCCGCGAGGCGCGGGTCCGGCGCATCATCGCCGACACCTATTCGCACCAGTATGAGGTGTATTTCGGCGGCGGCTATCTTCGCTTCACTCC
>JBOGMA010000662.1:0-2822 GCA_050746465.1 Acidobacteriaceae bacterium | reverse complement strand
CAACTGGGCGGAGTTTCCTTACCTTAAGAATCCTGAATTCGGGTTCAATCCTTCAACGCAAGCGAAGTTCCGCAAGTGGCTGCGGGCGAAGTACAAAACGCTGGCAAACCTGAACGCTGCCTGGTACCGAACCTACACCAGTTGGGACCAGGTGGAAGCGCCGCGGTTTCCGACCATCCTTTCCTACACTGATTACATTGACTGGCGGATGTTCATTGATGTGAAGCTGGCGGAAGACCTGGCGATACGAGCGAAGGCTATTCGGGCATTCGACAAGGTCCATCCCATTGCAAGCCATTCCGATGCGCCCAGTTTGTTTACGTCTCCCACGGATGGCTATGGCGAACCAGATGATTTTCGCATGTCGGCCAGCGCGGACTTTTACGGAACTTCAATGTATCCGATGCACTCGCAGTCGATCCACCCGTGGTCGAGCGGCATGCTGGATACGGCGCTCGATTTCTCACGCTCGGCAGGCCACAGCCTGAACAAGGGCTTCTGGATCGGAGAACTGCAGGCGGGACAGGGCGCCACAGCCATGCGCATCGCCGCTCCCGTCACGGCAGAGGACGAGACCTTCTGGATTTGGCAGGCGGTCGCTCATGGCGCGCGCGAGTTCGCTGTCTATGCGTGGTATCCAATGAGTTCGGGATTCGAGTCGAACGGCTACGGGTTGATCGATCTGGACGGAACGCTGACGGACCGGGCGCGAGCGGCGGGCAAGGTGGCGGCGATTCTCGGCAAACACGCTTCAAGCCTCTTGAACGCAACACCAGCGCCCGCCCAGGTAGCGATCCTCTACAACCGGCTGTCGTATATGGTCGGCGGTTCGCAGCCATCGCTCTCGAAACTGGGACGCGCGCCGATTGACTCCGCCATGGGGCTGCATCTGGCCTTTGCCCAGGAGCAGATTCCGGTGGATTTTGTTTCCACACAGCAGGTCGCGGCTGGCAAGCTGGACCAATACAAAATACTGTTCGTGCCCTATCCGGTAATGCTTTCGGCCAACGTCGCCAAGGGAATACGGCAGTATGCGCAGAATGGCGGCACGGTGGTGGCGGAGGCGCGGCTGGCATGGAACGACGAGCGCGGATTCGCCAGCAACATTATCCCCGGAATGGGCCTGGACAAAGTATTTGGCGCAAGAGAATCGGTGATTGTGCCAGCCGACAAGCCGGAGATTACGGTTGATGAATCCACTGAGCTTCCCGGATGGAAGAGCAGCACGGCGATTCGCGCAGCCGCATTCGAGGAGCAACTGGAGCCATACGCCGGAGCGCACGTATTGGGGCGCTTCGCGGACGGCAAGCCTGCGATCATTGAAAATTCATTCGGCAAGGGCAGGACAATTCTCATCGGATCATTTCTCGCGCTCGGCTATGAGCAACATCCTGAAGCGACAACCCGACAATTCCTGATTTCGATGGCGCAGTCGGCAGGAGTATCGTCTGACGTTGAGGTATCGGGAACGGGAGCAGCAAACATTGAGGTGCGTCGGCTGGTAAGCGCAGGCCAGCAGATCATCTTCGCCTTCAATGAGTCGAGCAGTCCCGCTGACGCGACGCTGTCACTCCAGGTTCCGTGGACGCCTGCGCACGCGGTGGACTGGACCAGTGGTCAGGACGTGCAATTCGCAGCGCAGCACAAGAGAGTCCTTATGAAGAAGACTTTCAGACCGCACGAGGTCTGGGTTGTCGGTCTCGAATCGCACCAGTGACGCCGCAGTGAGGAATCTCTATGCCCGAATTTGTGCTGGCTGCCGATATAGGCGGAACGAACATCCGAGTGGCCAGAGTCAGCCACGCAGGGCGGATCAGTCATCGCCTCGAAACGCCCGCCCCGGCTGAGGGCGGCATGTCAGTGGTGAACGCTCTTTTGGAATTGCTCGACCGGGTTCCTCAGAAAGGTGTCCGCGCTCTGGGTGTCGGCGTTCCTGGGCTGGCATACCGCAATGGCGATGTGTGGGCGCCAAACCTCCGGAACTGGAAACGGATGCCGCTCGGAAAGAAGCTGCGTGAGCGGCTCAACATGCCTGTAGTGATCGAAAGCGATCGGAACGCCTTTGTTGTAGGGGAGGCGTGGAAAGGAGTCGCCCGCCGCTGCCGTGACGTGGTCTTCGTGGCGGTGGGCACAGGTGTCGGAGCCGGAATCCTGATGGATGGACACCTCGTGCGAGGTCATGACGAGCTGGCCGGATGCGTAGGCTGGATGGCGGTTCGTGACAAATTCAATCCGCAATATGCCCGGACCGGGTGCCTTGAAGCCCATGCCGCGGGAATCGGCATCGCGGCGAAAGCAAGCCGGCGTTTCAAGCGCAAGATTACAGCCCGCGAAGTCGCAATGCTGGCGGCAAACGGCGACGAACGGGCGCAGAAACTTCTGGCTGAAGCAGGCCATTATCTCGGCCTTGGTTTAGCGAACGTGGTAAGCACTCTGAACCCGGAGATTATTGTTCTGGGAGGCGGTATTACAGAATCGGGAGAATATATGCTGGCCGCCGCGCGGGAAACGATGGCGCGCTGGGCTCAGCCGATCGCGATGCGCCAGACGCGGGTTCTTTGCAGCCGCCTTGGGGGTGCGGCCAGTCTGCTGGGAGCGGCAAAGCTGGCTTTTGAAAACACGAAAGGGGCGGAGAGTTAAGTTATCAATGGACTCCTCCCCCAATCGCATCGCTCTGATCTTCACGATCAATGCATGCATGTTCATCTTCGGCATTGTGCTGTTCCTGATGGGAGCGCTGCTGCCAACGCTTCACGTAAGCAACACGCATGCTATCAATTTGGGATCAATCCCGTTGTTCGGAATACTGATCGCGACTGTAT
>JBOGMA010000661.1:0-4133 GCA_050746465.1 Acidobacteriaceae bacterium | reverse complement strand
CGACGAACTGCGCACCGCGGGCGTAGCCATTGCGCTGTATCCGCTGTCGGCCTTTCGAGCCATGAACGCCGCGGCGCTCAAGGTATATCAGGCCATCAAACGAGACGGCACACAGAAGAACGTACTCGACACGATGCAGACCCGGGCGGAGTTATACGACTATCTGGGCTATTACACATTCGAGCAAAAGCTGGATGAGCTGTTTGCGCAGGAGAAGGAGAAGTAGTGGGAACCGAGCCGGCAGGATTCCGACCCAAAAAGTCAGTGGCGCTCTCAGGAGTGGCCGCCGGGAACACAGCATTATGCAGTGTGGGCCGCAGCGGAAATGATCTGCACTATCGCGGATACGACATTCTGGATCTTGCGGAAAATTGCGAGTTTGAAGAAGTCGCGTATCTGTTGCTTTATGGAAAACTTCCAACCGGCACCGAGCTTGATGACTACAAGCGCCGCCTGTGGACGATGCGTGGTTTGCCTGGCGGCGTTCGAGCGGCATTAGAACAACTGCCGAAGACTGCGCACCCGATGGACGTGCTGCGTGCGGGCGTGAGTGTACTGGTCACAGTGGAACCGGAAGCGCAGCCATATTCCGATAAGACGGCGACCCGTGTGGCGGACCGGCTGATGGCGTCGCTGGGTTCGATGTTGCTTTACTGGCATCATTTTGTCCGTTCCGGCAAGCGTATCGAAACAGCAACAGACGATGACTCGATCGGAGGGCATTTCCTCCATTTGTTGCATGGCAAACCGGCCAGTGCGGAGTGGGTCCACGCCATGCACGTATCGCTGATTCTCTATGCCGAGCATGAATTCAATGCTTCGACCTTCACTGCGCGCGTGATTGCCGGAACCGGATCGGATATGTTCTCCGCAATCGCCGGCGCTATCGGCGCTCTCAAGGGACCGAAGCATGGCGGAGCAAATGAAGTTGCCCTGGAGATCCAGGAGCGCTATGCCTCAACAGGGGCGGCCGAACAGGATATTCGCGCGCGTGTAGCGGCGAAGGAAGTCATCATTGGCTTTGGACATCCTGTTTACACGGTCTCCGATCCCCGAAACGCAGTTATCAAGAAAGTAGCCCGCGATGTATCGCAGGCGGCAGGAGACATGAAGACCTATGCAATTGCGGAACGGATCGAAAGTGTCATGTGGGAAATCAAGAAGATGTTTCCCAACCTTGACTGGTTCTCTGCCGTCAGCTATCACACAATGGGTATCCCGACCGCAATGTTCACTCCGATCTTTGCAATCGCGCGCACCAGCGGCTGGTCGGCGCACGTAATGGAGCAGCGCGCGGACGGAAAGATTATCCGTCCCAGCGCAAACTATACCGGGCCGGACGACTTGCCGTTTGTGCCGATCGAGCAGCGCGCATAAGACAGATTGAGATTGAAGCCAGAATGTCCAGCCATATTTCCAATGTGCGTCCCGAGTTCGATCAGGTAATCGTCGATATCGCCGATTATGTTTTGAACTACACCATTGACAGCAAGCTCGCCTATGAGACCGCGCGCTATTGCCTGCTCGATACATTGGGCTGCGGCCTGCAAGCGCTCGATTTTCCGGCGTGCACAAAGCTCCTTGGACCAACGGTGCAGGGCCTTACCATGCGGCGGGGCGCGCGTGTGCCGGGAACCAGCTTCGAACTTGACCCGGTAACAGCGGCCTTCAACATCGGCGCCATCATTCGCTGGCTGGATTTTAATGACACCTGGCTTGCTGCCGAATGGGGCCATCCAAGCGACAATCTCGGCGGCATTCTCGCGGTTTCCGACTGGCTCACGAGGAACGGCGGCACGCTGACGATGCGTGATGTGCTGACAGCGATGATCAAGGCCCACGAAATCCAAGGCTGTCTTGCTCTGGAAAATTCCTTCAATAAGGTTGGCCTGGATCACGTGGTATTGGTTAAAGTGGCATCCACGGCGGTCGTCGCCGGCCTTCTCGGGCTCACGCGCGAGCAGACCCTCAATGCCATCTCGCTGGCATGGGTCGACGGACAATCCCTGCGAACCTACCGGCACGCTCCTAACGCCGGCTCGCGCAAGAGTTGGGCTGCCGGAGACGCGACATCACGGGCGGTCCGTCTCGCTTTGATCGCAAAGACCGGTGAGATGGGCTATCCAAGCGTACTGACCGCGAAGACATGGGGCTTTTACGATGTGTCCTTCAAAGGACAGCCGTTCCGGTTCCAGCGGCCTTATGGCAGTTACGTCATGGAGAACGTGCTTTTCAAGATCTCTTTTCCCGCTGAGTTCCATGCGCAGACCGCGGTGGAGGCAGCGATGACGCTGCATAAACAGCTTGCCGCGATGGGGAAGACAGCGGCCGACATCGCGCGGGTGACCATCCGCACCCATGAAGCGTGCATCCGCATCATTGACAAGCAGGGTCCCCTGAATAATCCTGCGGATCGCGATCATTGCATCCAGTACATGGTGGCCATTCCGCTGATCTTCGGAAGGTTGACTGCTGGAGACTATGAGGATGCGGTTGCGAATGACCCGATATGGGGCAAACATATCGATGCGCTGCGGGCGCGCATCGTGTGCGTGGAGAATCCGCAATATACGACGGCCTATCATGACCCCGACAGGCGGTCCATTGCCAATGCTTTGACGGTGGAACTGAACGACGGCACAATCCTTCCAGAGGTCGCGGTCGAATATCCCATCGGTCATCGGCTGCGCCGCAGTGAGGGTATCCCATTGCTTATGGAAAAGTTCAGGAATAACCTCGCTCGCAGGCTGCCGGCCGAGGCACAGGAAAGGATTCTTACTTTGTCTTCTGACCAGGCGCGATTGGAGGCGACACCAGTCAGCGATTATGCCGGCCTCTATAGTCTTCTTGAATCCTGATACCCAACCGAGTTGAGCGCTCCTTTAGCTCTTCATCTCCCAAGATGTGGCGCCTCAGCCATGCTGAGAATGACGTCCGTCTCAGAAAGCTCTAAGGCGGGTTTGCAATTAGAATTTTCCCTGCTGGAACCTGCGACTTAGGCCCTGGAGTGCACAAATTCCGGTGCATGGACGGTTGACAGAGGTGGTGGCTTAGGGGCGAAGATAAGGCGAATACGGTATCGCCATGAAGTCCTCAGCCACAATCCGGTTCCAGATCGAAGCGGCGCTCGCTCAGAGGATTCCTTCAGCGCTCACTCCAACACCGAGAATCCTTCGGCCGGTTGTGCCAACTGGTGTTTCCGAAATCGATGCATTGCTCGATGGAGGTCTGCCGGTGGGCGCCATTACCGAGATGGCCGGCCCAGTAACGAGCGGGCAGACAGCGGTCGCACTTTCCTTTCTGAGACACCTCACTCACGTAGGAAGGGTCTGTGCGTGGGTGGATGTGTCGGACATGCTTTCTCCCGAATCCGCGGCTGCGGCAGGCGTTGATCTTCTCCGTTTGCTGTGGGTGCGGTGCGGCGTCTCTAAAAAGACGGCAAACCCATCTGCCGAATATAAATTTTCATTGCCGGAGAAGTACCTCATCGCCGCACCAGCCAGGAAAGGTCTACACGGCGGAGGTTGTGGCGGGCATCCGCGTAATGAGATTAAAGGGCTGCCGGATGCGCTGAGCGAGCTGCTTCGGACGCCGCGCTGCGCGGAGCCGCAGAGGAGGGTTCGGGCAGAGCGGGAAACTTTCACATCGCTATCCCGACCTGGCCTGCCGCATGTAAAAGCGCGTGCCGGCTTCAGCAAGCCATGGGCGCGAATCGAGCAGGCTCTGCGCGCAACAGACCTGCTGCTGCAGGCTGGAGGCTTCAGTGCGATTGTGTTCGATATGGCAAGCATCGCACCGGAGCATGCTTCTCGCGTTCCGTTGGCTACATGGTTTCGATGCCGCGCGGCTGCCGAACGCACCCAAGCTGTTTTCCTTCTTCTTACACAGCATCCGTGCGCCAAGAGCAGCGGCGAGTTGCTGCTGCGGTTCCAGCCAGGCGAAGCACGCGATGACGAAGAGACGGTATTCACGGGAATCGAACACCGCCTGCAAGTCGAGCGCCGACGCTTCATGCAGGAACCCACAAACGTAGTTCCTCTGCGCAAATCACCGCAGAGGGTGAATGCCGCGTACTGGAAAAGCCAAACCACCTGGGCAGGCGCGCGATGAGAGAGCAGTCTGAAATCTACGCC
>JBOGMA010000660.1:0-2536 GCA_050746465.1 Acidobacteriaceae bacterium | reverse complement strand
TACGTGCTGATGCTGGGATATGCCATTGCACTCGCGTTGATTGCGCTATTGCTGGAAATGGCGGCCCGTCATGCGCACAAGCGATCGCTCGAAACCGCTACCGTGGGCTTCACCTACCATCGCGAGCGAGACATCTGGAAGTGTCCGCAAGATCAGCAACTGTTTCCGGTTTTCTCCGACCACGCCAAGGGCATCGTGGTATATCGCGCGCCCGCGTCCGCGTGCAATTCCTGTCCCAGCAAGGCCGCCTGCACGGACTCCGATACGGGGCGAGAGATTGAGCGGCGAATTCCGCAGGGGCTTGAGTATGGAATGCAGCGTTTTCACCGCGCCATGTCCATCACGCTGCTGGCGCTTGCCGACCTGATTCTGGTCGTGGAGTTGTTCCGCACTGCGGGACTTTACCCCAGGCTGGCTCTTGTGGCATTGCTGCTTGTCTTCAGCCTCATCATCAGAGAACTCGCTGCCAGCCTGCGCCCCGGGCGGGCGAAAGCGAAGAAAATGCTGGAGGGAAGAGGCTTTGATCGGCCGTCGGGGTTCCGGGTGAGCTTTCGGCCATGGAGGGGCGGACGGTGAAGGTTCAGTAGTAATCCGCGCAGCTCAGGTAATAGCCGCAGTTGGGGCAAACGAGCTTGCAACGATGTTCGGTGAGGCGCTGAGAGCAGTTTGGGCAGTAGACGCAGTGGTGCTCGGCTGGAGCCTCTGTTTCGATCCTGACTGCTCCATTCTCCGGCTCGGCGTCGTCGGCTCCCATGAGGGAAGAGTAGCGCATTTTTTGGGGATGAGGGAGTTTCCTTCCAAGGCTTCTACTCGCAAATTCACAGCCGAAGATATACGAAATAGAGAAGCTTGCGATTTGTGCGATTCGACGCCGCCCCTCAAGATTGTTTATGCTGAGAGACGCAAGGTAGTCGCGGACTTTCGCGCATCTAATAAGAAATACAGGCCAGCAGTACACTTTCCCAGATCCAACAACAAAAAGGAGTATCAGGAATGGAGCGGACAGCGAGTGCCGTATGGAATGGCGGCTTGAAGGACGGCAAAGGCACGATTTCGACGCAAAGCGGAACCTTAAGAAGTACTCAGTATTCTTTTGGAACAAGATTTGAGAACGGAACTGGAACCAACCCCGAAGAACTGATTGCCGCAGCGCACGCCGGCTGCTTTACCATGGCCCTGAGCGCACAACTTGGGCAGGCGAATCTCACGCCTGAATCGCTGGAGACAAGCGCAAGCGTGAAATTTGAGAAGACCGATGCGGGGTTTACCATCACGGCGATTCACCTGACGACGCGGGCCAAGGTTCCCGGAGCCAGCCAATCGGCATTTGAAGCCGCCGCCCAGAACGCCAAGATCGGCTGTCCTATTTCCCGGCTGTTTAAGGGAAATACGGAAGTCTCGCTCGACGCGAAGCTCGTGTAATTAAACGTGAAGGCCGAAAACTAACGGGATATCTGCATCAAGCGGATATCCCGTTCTATTTTGTGAATTGTCGCGCTCAGGGCTTGGGGATGTCCGTCTCAGAAGTAAATGGAGAGGCGGGAAGACCGGCGCCGTTGTACAGATTCACAGTCGGCGAATTTGCCCATCCGTAGCGGACATATTCCGGCCTTTCGACCTGCGAGCTTGAAACCACGACGCTTTCCCCTTCAATGCGCGCCTTTGCTGGAACAAACTTGTGGTCGCTGCCCGCTATCTCGAATCCTGTCAGCGGGCCGCCTTTGGCCACTAGTCCGCGGGCCGCGTGGTCAAACCAGACCTTCAATTCGCCACCATCCGTGGTCGTCTGACGGTAGAGCGGGCCGGAGTATTCCACCTGCTCGCCGTACACCAAAGCTCGCGCCGCCAAAGCCAGCCTGTGTCCCACATCCTGCTTGTCCGCGGGATGAACGTTGGTTGGGTTGCCAATGTCGATGGTCACCGCCATCGCGGTGTTGGCAACCTTCAATGTGCGGCGCTGAGCCTCGCGAATCACCGCCCAGTCTTCTTCAGGGGTTGAAGTAAAGCTGGAAATCTGCACAAACAGGAACGGGAAATTGCCTTCCTTCCACTGGCTGCGCCAGTCCGCGATCATGGCCGGGAACTCTCGCGCATACATCGCCGCATAATCGAGGCGGCTGTCGCTTGCGCCTTGGTACCAGATCACTCCCTTGATGGGGAACTTGATTGCGGGAGCCACCATGGCGTTGTAAAGCCAGGATGGAGTCCAGGAATCATAGTTCGGGTGCCACGAAAACTCGGGCGCGGGCTGGCCCGCCGCTTTCGCCGCCGCGGTTTCCCGCTTCTCTGCCGCAATAATGCGCGGCAGTTCGTCGTGATCCGCGGAAAAGTGCGCCCACTGGGCAAAAACCGGCGTCAGGGAGGCATCGGCGCCGAGACCCTTCATGCTCAACCAGGCGGAGATCGGAGTTCCTCCGTAGCTTGAATCAATCAGTCCGACAGGAACATGCTCGCGGGCGGCGATTTCGCGACCGAAAAAGTAGGCGGCGGCGGAAAAGGTCCTCGCGGTCTCAGGCGTGCAAAGCGTCCACGCGGC
>JBOGMA010000659.1:0-4542 GCA_050746465.1 Acidobacteriaceae bacterium | reverse complement strand
GGCGTGCTGCTGCACCTTCCCATGTTCATCATGGCGCGGCACATGCACTTCATGATGGCCGGTATGCAAATGGGGACAGGCATGCTGGTCGGCATGGGCCTCATCATCGCCGGGTTCGTTGCCACCGCCTACGGCCTGCTCCCCCGCCACCCTACCGACGAAATTGAATATGCGGAGATCGCCCCGCCGGAAGACGCGCCCCTCACCCGCGCCCACTGGATCCAGATCATCGTCCTCGCTGTTGCGCTCATCATCGACGTGATGAAGGCCGCCACGCTCGGCTTTGTCATTCCAGGAATGCGCGTGGAATACGGCCTGACATTCGCCGGAGTCGCCGCGCTGCCCTTCTCCGGCCTGCTCGGAACCACCATCGGCTCCTTCATGTGGGGAGCTCTCGCCGACCGCTACGGACGCCGCGCCTCCATCCTTCTCGCCGCCGTCATCTTCATGGGCACCTCCATCTGCGGCTGCATGCCCTCCTTCCACTGGAACATCGTCATGTGCTTCCTCATGGGCATTGGCGCGGGCGGCATGCTTCCCGTGGCCTACGCTCTGCTGGCCGAGATCATGCCCACCCGCCACCGCGGATGGTGCCTGGTATTGATCGGCGGCATTGGCAGCATCGGAGGCTATTTCGCCACCAGCGCGCTTTCCGCCGTGCTTCAGCCAATTTTAGGATGGCGCATCATGTGGATCATCAACATGCCCATCGCGCTCATCCTCATCGCCGTCAGCCCGGTTCTGCAGGAGTCGGCCCGCTTCCTGCAAAGCATGGGCCGCATACGCGAGGCGCGCGAAACCCTCGCCCGCTTCGGAATTGCGCTCACTGCCGCTCCGGACAAACCAGTTCCCGCCCTGGCCGCTGCTGACGCCCCGCTCAACCTTCGCGGCCTGCTCGGCATTACCTTCGCGCTCACCCTTACGGCCCTGTGCGTTGGATTTGTGAACTTCGGCGTGCTGCTCTGGTTACCCGGCAGCCTCATGCATGAAGGCCGCAGCATGGGCGCCGCCAGCCGCCTCATCGCCCGCTCCACGTTGCTCGCCGCGCCCACCATCGTTCTCGTGGCCTGGCTTTACAGTATCTGGAGCACCAAGCGCATGCTGGCCCTCGCCGTCAGCACTACCACCCTCGGCCTGCTCATGATCCTGCTGCGCGACGCTTTCAGCGTGCACCTGTTCGCCAATCCGGTGCTGCCCGTCTGCCTCATCATCATCGGCACCAGCGGAATCATTTCCATGCTCCTGCCCTACTCGGCGGAAAGCTACCCGCTCCGTGTGCGCGGCCGCGCCACGGGATGGGTCGCCGGTTTCAGCAAAAGCGGCGGCCTGATTGCGCAGGTGCTCGGCATGCTGGCCCTCGTTCCCGCGCTCGGAGTGGCCGCGGGAGCCGTCGCCATCCCCTGCGTTGCTTCCATCCTGCTCATCCTCACGCTCGGCCGCGAAACTCACGGACGCGACCTGCGCGAACTCGAATCTACAAAGCCTGCGATGGAGCTATCAGTCGGCGGCGACTAACACCGGCTTAGGCTTGCTCTCTCTTCCACCCTCCGCCAGCCAGAACCCAAGCGCAACCAGCAGCACCGCGCCGGTCGCAAACTTCGCCCCCGCCGGCACTCCCGAAGGCGAAAGAAACGCCTCCAGCGTTCCCGCCACAATCAGCAGCGGAACCACGCCCGTCAGCAGCCGAATCGCCTCGCGCGCGCCCACCGCCAGCGACTCCCTTCGCGGCAGCACGCCCGGAAACAGCAGTCCCGCTGCCATCCGCAGCCCCGCTCCTCCCGCAATAAAGATGCTCGGCAACTCCAGCGCGCCATGCGCTGCCATAAAGCTCAGCAGGTCCCTGGCCATGTGGTGCTGCGCGCAAGCAGTCAACACTGTTGCAATCTCCACCCCGTTGAAGAACATCAGGTAGAGGGTCCCCAGCCCCGCCGCAATTCCTCCAGCAAAGGTCATAAAGCTCACGCCGATGTTGTTGGTCATAATCGCGCTCGAGGCCTGCGGCTTCATGCTCACAATCGAATGCGTCCACATCCGGTGGTGCTCAATGGTAGAAACCATCTGCGGGCCCAGCAGCAGATGCATAAACGACGGACTCGCGAGCGTCAGTAACGTCCCCAGCAGCGCTCCACCCATAAAAATCAGAAACGAAGCCAGCACATAAGCAAAAAGCCGCCGGAAAATCCGTGGATACTCAAAGGCCATAAACCGCGCCATTGACCCGAATCCGGCACGCCGCCCCGAGTAGATGCGATTATGTGCTCGACTCAGCAGGCTATTCAGGTATTCTTCCAGCGTGCCCGATCCGCGATCAGCCCGCACCGCCGAAAGGTCAGCCGCAATCTGCCTGTACAGTAGCCCGTACTCCCGCAGCTCGCCACCCGGCAGCGAGCGCAGACCGTGCGACTCCACCTGATGGGTCAACGCCTCCAGCCTGCTCCACGACGCTTTCCTTTGCTCAATCCAATAGTTTGAAATCATAGATGACGATGCCCGAACTGCTCAGCCACGAACTAAGTCCAGACCAGCTTACTATCGACACGCCGGAACAGGTGGCAATTCGTTTCCCCATCGCCGGAGTCGGCAGCCGATTCCTCGCCATCGTCGCCGACTCGCTCGTGCAGGGCATCGCCTACGCCGTGCTCATCCTCATCTTCGTGCTCCTCGCTTCGTCTGCGCCCAAAACCACCGGCGGCGCTTTGTCGCACAACGGCGAAAAGTGGCTCATCGCCGGAGTCGTGCTCTTCCACTTCCTCCTCTACTGGGGCTACTTCGCCCTGTTTGAGACCTACTGGAACGGCCAGACGCCCGGCAAACGGCTCTGCAAAATTCGCGTCATCCAGCAATCAGGCCGGCAGATCACGTTTTTCGAAGCCATGACCCGCAATCTTATCCGTGTCATCGACATGCTCCCCGGCTTCTACCTCATCGGCGTCATTTCCATGCTGTGCAACCGCCGCAACCAGCGCCTGGGCGACCTCGCCGCCGCCACCATCGTCATCCACGAGCGCGCCTCTGACGAACCCCTCTGGGGAGGCAACGGCCCGCGCACCATCACCGCCGGAGCCTTTACGCAGCCCCCGCCCCAGCCCACCATTCAAAACTCAGGAGAAGCCACCCTCCCCGCCGACGCCGTCGCCAAACTCACCCCGGAAGACCTCGCCGTCATCGACCGCTTCTTCTCCCGAATCCTCGACATGGACCTCGACACCCGCGCCCGCATCGCCGAACGCCTCGCCGCACAAATGATCCACAAAATGGGAATCGAACTGCCGCTGGAAGAGAAGCCCGAACGCCTCCTCGAATCCATCGCCCGCCAAATGCGGAGCCATGGACGATAGACCGCATCCAACACTCGCTGCACACTGATTCAATTTTTTGTCATCCCGACCGAAGTGAGCGCCGCGAACGAAGCGGAGGGAGACCTGCACTTCGTTTCGGGGATACATCAATGCAGGGAAGCGTTTTAGAAATCACCCCAGCGGATTCTTCGCCCGCAACTCCTCCACAATCACCTTCGCCGCTGCCCGAGCCTCATCATCCTGATCGGCCGGAAATGAAATTGCACCCACGCGCGCGTGCCCACCGCCGCCGTACCGCTCGCAAATCTCCGCAAGGTTTACCATCTTGTTCGGATCGGCCTTCGTCCATGGGTTCGACCCCACCGAAACCTTAGTCCGAAACGAAGACTTCGATAGACCAATCGAGTAAGTCGCCTCCGGATGCAGGTAATAAGGGATGAACTTGTTGTATCCCTCCATGGGCTTGTCGGTGATGTCGAAATAATTCGTCCCGTCCCTGTACTCCGACCGCTCGCGAATCAAATCCAGCGACACCCGATGCCTCTCCAGCAGCGGAGGCAGCAGCCCAGCCACGAATGGCTGCTTCAGCACTTCAGCAAGCGGCATGGAAGTGAGCAGCGGAATCAGCCGCGGAATAAACTCCGGGTCCTGCGTCGATTCAATAATCAGCGTCAGCTTCATAGCAGGCTCGGCCATTTCCACCGCCGCCTCCGGACTCGGATAACGCGCGCCGTCCACAATATCTCCCCATTTGATCAGCTCAGCGACAGGGGCCGCGTCAAAGCCGAACTTTGTGGACGCGATATGCGCCAGAAAACTCGTGCAGGAAATATATCCCGGGTCGTAGAACCGACGATTCGCATACCGCCCGTCTTCCACGCCCCTGCGAAAATCCTGCTGGTCTTCCGGCGTAAGAAACGCGCTCAGGTGATGATCGAACCACCAGGTAATCTTCGGCGAGGGCGAATATTTGAAGTCCACAATCGCGTTCTCATCGCCGGTAAAGTCAGCCTCATTGAACAGCGCGCCGGCCCGATGCACCAGCCCACAGAATTCGTAACTCGCATCCGGCGCGATGCACTCGCGATGAAAGCGCGAGAACAGAGAGGCCGCGCAGGCCCCGTCAAAACACTTATCGTGGTAAAACACGCGAACGTTCAAAACGTGGGACTCCATATAAGAAAAATAAAAACTTCGCGAATTGTTAAGGATTGCCGGGACGGCGTTCAAAGTCAAGGCGAAT
>JBOGMA010000658.1:0-2712 GCA_050746465.1 Acidobacteriaceae bacterium | reverse complement strand
GTTCCAATAGGTTGGCTTTTGGTCGGGGCGGAGGGATTCGAACCCCCGACCCTCTGCTCCCAAAGCAGATGCGCTACCAGACTGCGCTACGCCCCGACTGCTGAAATTGTATCGCACGGAGCCGCGGATTACGCCTTGCCCAGCACCCACAACGACAGCCACACGATGAAGAAGATGGGGATGGCGAAGATGATGAACAGCAGCACCGTGATGCAGAGGAGAAAGACGTAGTCCTTCCAGGTGTGGCGGTGCGGCTGGCGGAGGTGGCGCGTCAGCAGTTTGTAATTGCGTCGGTTGGCTTTCCAGGCGATGTCGAAGGCGTCGCCGACGAACGGGATCATGCCGACGAGCACGTCAATGGCGAGATTGATGACCATGCGCGCGAGCGTGACGTAGGGCACTCCGCGAAACCAAGCGGCGATGACGATGATGCTGGAGGCGAGTCCGCCCAGAACATCACCCGCGAAGGGAACCAGTCCGATGAGACCGTCGATGCCGAAGCGGATCGGCGTGCCGGGAATGCGGAAGCAGTCGTCGAGCACGTGCGCGAGCAGGTCGAGATTCTCGTCCGTGAAGACGGAGCGTCCGACGCGGGTTCGCGCGGAGAAGGGTGGCTGTCCGGGATTGAGAACTTCGGGTTCCATGCGATGCGGCGCGGCGGTTTCGCGCGGCCGGAGCGGGGCTTCCGCGCGGCGAAGGGCCGTTGCTCCAATGCTATAATCAGGCTTGGCACGGCGGCTATAGTTCAGCGGCAGAACGCCTGACTGTGGCTCAGGATGTCGTGGGTTCGATCCCCACTAGCCGCCCCAGAACGCCTGATTTTTCAGCTACCTGTGACCGGCCACACCAAGCATATCGTTTACGCGGGAACCTCCGGCTGGGCTTACCCGAGCTGGAAGCCCGAATTCTATCCCGCATCCGTTTCCGCAAAAAAGCTGCTGGCGTTTTACGCCACTCGGCTGAACACGGTTGAGGTGAACTATACCTTCCGCAGCCTGCCTTCCGCGTCAACCGTTCAGACGTGGTTGGCGGAGACGAGCACTGATTTCAGGTTTTCGTTCAAGGCTCCGCAGCGCGTGACGCATATTCTTCGGTTGAAGAATTGCAATGAGGCGTTGGAGCGATTTGGGCAGTCGATCGCTCCGGTTGCTGAGGCGGGTCGGCTCGGCTTGGTTCTGTTTCAGCTTCCGCCGAACTTGAAGGCGGATGTTGAGCGGCTGAGCGCGTTTCTGATGGACGCCGAAAAGCTGGGCTTACGAATGGCATTTGAGTTTCGAAATGAGTCATGGTTCTGCGCAGACACGTATGCAGTGCTGCGGGCGCACTCGGCTGCGCTTTGCATCGCCGAGAGCGATGAGCTGGCGACTCCCGAGGAACATACCACTCCGTTCTCCTGCTATCGGTTTCGCAGGAGCGAGTATTCCGATGGCGATCTGTCTGCGATTCGCTCGAAGCTGCGGGAGCGGGCAAGCAAGGGCGATGTGTTCGCATACTTCAAGCATGAAGAGGCTCCAACCGGAGCACTACGTGCTGCCAGGGTGCTGGAAGGGCTGCGCAACGCATGAGCATTTCTCCCGAGAATTGGCTTACACCGTTTCTATATCGCCCACTCTTCCGGAACGGTCATTTGCAGACGCTGGCGGGAAATTTTCTGCCTCGAAGGCTGGTATTGCCTGAGCCGGAGCGGCTGCTGGTCGAGGTGGAGGGTCCAGTCTCCGGCTATGGGCCGAGCTACGTGCTGTGCCATTGCCATTGGCAGTCGGAGGAGGTTCGGGCGCAGCGGCTCACTTTGATTCTGGTGCACGGGCTGGAAGGCTCGTCCAACTCGAAGTACATGATTGGCAATACGGCGCAGGCGCTGGCGGCGGGCTTCAATGTGGTTCGCATGAACATGCGGAGCTGCGGCGGGACGGATGATATTTGTCCGACGATTTATCACTCGGGGCGCTCGGGGGATGTGGCGGCAGTCTTCCGGAGGATTGTCGAGAATCAGAAGCTCGAAGCGATCGCACTGGTTGGCTACTCAATGGGCGGCAATCTGGTTCTGAAGTTTGCCGGTGAGGGTGCGGCTGCGCCGCCGCCGCAATTGAAGGCGCTAGTGGGTGTCTCTCCGTTGATGGATCTGGCCGTCTCCTCCGCCGCGCTGCACGAGCGGCAGAATCGGATTTACGAGTGGCACTTCCTGCGCAACATGATCGCTCGGGTGCGGCGGCGCATGGCGCTGTATCAGGAAATCTACGGCGACGCGGAGATCGAGAAGATTCATACGATGCGGCTGTTTGATGAGCATGTAGTGGCACGCTATGGCGGATTCGAAAATGCGGATGACTACTACGAGAAAGTCGCCAGCTCCCATTTTGCAAGGCGGCTGAACGTTCCGACTCTGATCCTGCATTCGATTGACGATCCATTCATCCGGCTGCTTCCTCCGACGCGCGCAGCGCTGATTGCGAATCCGAACGTGACGTATATTGAGACCGAGCGCGGGGGGCACTGCGCCTTTCTGGAAGCTGCGAAGAACGGCTATGACGGGCGCTGGGCGGAGCGGACGCTGCTTGGTTACCTGCGGGCGCATACGAATGGAAGCTGACTGGGCGGTAGAGATCGGTTCGGACCTGCCGGTGATTCATGCTGGATGGGACGGATTTGTTGATCTGCGAACCTCCCCGGAAAAGATAGATGAGATCGAGGAGGCACAGCGGCATCCTGCGC
>JBOGMA010000657.1:0-11429 GCA_050746465.1 Acidobacteriaceae bacterium | reverse complement strand
CTGCTGACCCTTCGCGCCCTGCGGAAATCCAATATCGCTAACGATATTCGCGTCGCGCGCGACGGTGAAGAAGCCGTCGATATGCTTTTCGGATCAGGCGACAGCCTTCCGACCGTAAATCCTCAGGTCATTCTGCTCGATCTCAAATTACCGAAAATCGACGGCCTCGAAGTGTTGCGGCGCATCCGGGAAAACGAGCGCACCCGTATGCTTCCCGTCGTCATCCTCACTTCGTCTGATGAAGAGAGCGACGTGATCCGCAGCTATCGCCTCGGAGTGAACAGCTATATCCGGAAGCCCATCAACTTCACCGATTTTGCAGAGGCCACGCGCCAATTGGGTATGTATTGGCTGGTGTTGAACGAATGTCCACCGAACAGCAACTGACGACGAAGCCGTTGCGCGTCCTCATGGTTGAAGACAACCCCGATGACGCGCTGCTGGTCGAACGGCGCCTCCGCCATGGCGGGTTCGAGGTATCCCTGCGCCGCGTCGAAACCGCCGAGGAGATGAGCGCTGCGATGCTCGATCCCGACCAGTGGGACATCATACTCGCCGATTACCATCTCCCCAGCTTCAGCGCGCCCCAGGCGCTCGATCTGCTCAAGTCCTCCGGCCTCGATCTCCCCTTCATCATGATGTCCGGCGCCGTCAACGAGGAAACCGCTGTCGCCGCCATGCGCGCCGGCGCGCACGACTATGTCGCCAAGCAGAACCTCTCCCGCCTCGTTCCCGCCATCGACCGTGAGCTTACCGAAGCCGCCGCCCGCCGCGTAAGACGCGAGGCCGAGCGCGCCCTCCGCAGCAGTGAAGAGCGTTTCCACCGCCTCGTCCAGGCCATCCCGCTCGCTCTTCTTATCAGCGACTCCACTGGCCGCATCATCTTTGCGAACGAAGGCGTTGAGCGGCTGCTCGGCTACACTCAATCGGAAATCCAAACCGGAGCCGTCACCCTGAACCGCATCTTCAGCGCACCCGGCTCCAGAGAATCCCTCCTCCGCCGATGGGCCCGCGGCAATGGTGAACCACTCGAGATCGAGTGCCGCACCAGCAACGGCTCTACCGTTTCCGTCCTTCTCGGAGCAGCCCGCCTCAATCGCGATGCACTTCCTGACCAGCGGCAGTTCGTCGCTTTCCTCGCTGACCTCACCGAGCAGAAGCGCAGCGAACAGGTCTTTCAGCGCACCGAAAAGCTGGCCGCCGCCGGACGTCTCGCCGCCTCCATCGCCCATGAAATCAATAACCCGCTGGAAGCCGTCACCAACTGCATGTACCTCATGAGTCAGGCCCAGATGGGTGACACCGCGCGCGAATACCTCGAGATTGCCCAGCGGGAACTGAACCGCGTCGTCCACATCACCACTCAAACGCTGCGCTTCTACCGTCAGAGCACCCATCCGGTCAAAACCGACGTCCGGGAACTCATCGAAACCGTCCTCACTCTTTACGAAGCTCGCCTCAGGACCAACTCCATCAACGTAGTCCGCGACTTCTACGATATCCCCGGCATTACTGTCTTCGAAGGAGAAGTGCGTCAGGTCATCGCCAACCTCGTGGGCAACGCCATTGATGCAATGGCCAGCCAACGATCTGGAAAGCTTCAGCTTCGCACCGCTTCCGCTCGCGAGTGGTCAACCGGCCGCGAAGGCATCTCCATTACCGTCGCCGACACTGGTTCCGGAATGGACAGGAAAATCGCCCGCCGCATATTTGAGCCCTTCTTCTCCACCAAGGACGACACGGGCACTGGGCTCGGTCTCTGGGTCAGCATGGAAATCATCGAAAAACATCACGGCTCTATCCGCCTCCGTACCCGCCCGGATCACGGCACGGTTTTCCGCATCTTTATTCCCTTCCGCGCTCAACGAGTGCAATCCGCCGACCCTCCCCTCCTCCAGGCCTCCGCTTAGGAACTCTTCTGGGATGGAGCGAGAAGCGCAGTCGCCTGGACGGAGAGTCCCCCCAAGCAACGCTTCCCGACCGATCCGCCTCTGAAAATTCGGAGTCACACAAATTGGAGAATCGGAAAGAGTAAGCCCCTATGCCAAGCACTCTTCTCCCTGGAAAGCCCTATCCGCTCGGAGCAAAGTGGGACGGCACAGGGGTCAACTTCGCCATTTATTCGGAAAACGCAACCGCCGTCGAGCTATGCCTCTTCAATGAACAAGGCCGCCAAGTCGAGCAAATCTTCCTGCGCGAAACCACCGCCTTCGTCTGGCACGGATACCTCCCCGGCATTCAGGTAGGCCAACTCTACGGCTATCGGGTTCATGGTCCCTGGGACCCAAACAAAGGTCTTCGCTTCAACCCCGCCAAGCTCGTCGTCGATCCTTACGCGCAGGCTGTATCCGGTCACACCGACTGGTCGCAGCCCATCTTTGGCTATCAATTCGGAGGCGATGACCCCGACCTCCACATTGACACCCGCGACAGCGGGCCTGGCGTACCCAAATGCGTTGTCGCCAGCCCCTACTTCGATTGGGAGCAGGACCGTCCGCAGCGCATCCCCCTCTCCGATTCCGTCATCTACGAAACCCACGTCCGAGGCTTCAGCATTCAGAATCCCGACGTCCCCGAACCTCTTCGCGGAACCTACGCCGGCCTCGCATCGCCCTCCAGCCTGCGCCATCTCAAGCGCCTCGGCATCACCGCCGTCGAACTCATGCCCGTCCATCACTACATCAACGACGGCCACCTCAAAGAAAAAGGACTGAGCAACTATTGGGGATACAACACCCTTGCCTACCTCGCCCCTGAAGGCCGCTACTGCTCTACTGGCGACCGCGGCAATCAGGTCGCCGAATTCAAGGCTATGGTTAAAACCCTCCACCGCGAAGGAATCGAAGTCATCCTCGACGTGGTCTACAACCACACTGCCGAAGGCAATCAGCTCGGTCCTACACTCTCTCTCCGTGGCATCGACAACTCCACCTACTATCGCCTCATGCCTGACAATCCTCGCTATTACATGGACTATACCGGCACAGGCAACACCCTGAATGTCCGCCATCCCCAGGTCCTCAAGCTCATCATGGACAGCCTCCGTTACTGGGCCACGGAAATGCATGTTGACGGCTTTCGCTTCGACCTCGCCGCCACCCTGGCCCGCGAGCTCCACGACGTGGATCGCCTCAGCGGCTTCTTCGACATCATCCACCAGGACCCCACCCTGGCCGACGTAAAGCTCATCGCTGAGCCATGGGATGTGGGCGAAGGCGGTTACCAGGTCGGCAATTTCCCCGTCCTCTGGGCCGAATGGAACGGCAAATACCGCGACACCGTCCGCCGCTATTGGAAGGGAGACGACGGCCAGCTCTCCGACCTCGGTTACCGGCTCACCGGCTCCAGCGACCTCTACCAGCACGACGGACGCCGTCCCTACGCCAGCATCAATTTCGTGACCGCGCATGACGGCTTCACCCTCCGCGACCTCGTCAGCTACAACCAGAAGCACAACCAGGCCAACGGAGAAGACAACAAGGACGGCACCGACGACAACAATTCATGGAACATGGGCGCCGAAGGCCCAACCGAAGATTCCGACATCAAAACCGCGCGCGAGCAGCAGATCAGAAACTTCCTCGCTACCCTGCTCTTCTCCCAGGGTGTCCCCATGCTCTCCGGTGGAGACGAATTCGGGCGCACTCAAAGCGGCAACAACAATGCCTACTGCCAGGACAATCCCATAAGCTGGTATGACTGGACCCCATCTCCGGAAAAGGAGTCGTTGCTGGAGTTCACAGCCCGCATCATCCGCCTCCGCCGCAGCCATCCCAACCTGCGCCGCAGAAAGTTTTTTCAGGGCAAGGACATCCGCAGCTCTGAGGACATTTCATGGTACGGAAATAACGGCAAGGAACTGGACTCCCACGCCTGGGACTCCGGCTGGGTGCGAAGCATCGGTTTGAAGCTGAACGGACAGACCCTCGAAGCTATGGATGAACTCGGCAATCCCGTTGTAGATGATTCCTTCTTGCTGCTGCTCAACGCCTACCACGAGCCGGTCGACTTCGCCCCGCCGCCGGCGCAGCAAAGTGGAACCTGGAAATGCATTCTAAACACCGGGCGGCTCGGCAATCCGTTCAAGTCTTCGCCCGTAGGCAAGCGCGTCAAACTCAAGGGGCGGTCGCTTGTCCTTCTCTGCGACCCGCAGCGTAAAGTAAAGCCGCTTTAAGGGAATAGCCAGCCGTCACGTGCGCGAAACCCGCACGCCAGGCAATCCCTGCGGCTCCCCGTTCCAGGAGAGCCGGTCTACCAGCGCCCGACGACCTGCAACCGCATCAGATGGGCCACCAGAAAAAAGATCACCCACAAACCAACCACGGTTGAGCCAATCGTTACCACGACCTTCGCCCGGTGCTTGTCTTCAGGATGCAGCTTAGGACCGCGCCGCACACCGAAAAACTGACCAAGTACGCCGATACAAAGGATTATGCCACCGACAATTAAAGTCCAGTAAGCCACCATGGCCATCCTTT
Organism: Acidobacteriaceae bacterium; assembly: GCA_050746465.1. Taxonomy (GTDB): domain Bacteria; phylum Acidobacteriota; class Terriglobia; order Terriglobales; family Acidobacteriaceae; genus Silvibacterium. The sequence goes on along the minus strand of JBOGMA010000657.1, from coordinate 6,951 downwards.
GTATACTTAGATGCGAACGAATGGGAAGCACTTTTATCAAAAAAATGCAAGTTTTTTGACCCCTCTCCAAAGCCAGCCTTTCGAGGCTTAGCTTTCCATTAAACTGGAACGTACAGGTGCTTACCAAAGGATCAACAATGAAGGTCATTCGCTGGCTCTGGGTCGCCGCCACCCTCGCCGTGCTCGCCAACGGATTCCACGTCGCCATGTATGTCGTACCGGCTGACCAGGCCCAGGGCAATCTCTCCCGCATCCTCTATTACCACGTCCCCACCTGGTGCGGAATGGGCCTCTTCTTCACCATCAATGTCATCTGCTCCATCATCTATCTCGCCATCCGCAACCGGAACCCGCTGCGCGCCCTTAAAACCGATGCCCTCGCCCTCGCTTCGGCAGAAATGGGCGTCATCTACTGCCTCGTCGGAATGACCACCGGCTCCATCTGGGGCAAGGCCGCATGGGGAATCTGGTGGACCTGGGACGCGCGCCTCACTACCACCCTGGTCCTCTGGCTCATCTATCTCGCTTACCTGCTCGTCCGCCGCTTCATCGCCGGACAGGAAATGCGCGTCATGGCCGCCGTCATCGCCATCTTCGGATTCGCCGACATCCCCATCGTCTATATGTCCACCCGCTGGTGGCGCACCCAGCACCCCTCGCCCGTTTTCTTTGGAGGTCCCAACACCGGCCTCGACCCGAGCATGATGCCCGCCCTCTGGTGGAACATGGCCGGATGGATCGCCTGGGGCGTCATGGTCGTCGCCATCCGCTATTCCGCCGAACGCCACCGCCAGCAAGCCGAGCAACAAGCCGCCACCGCGGCCCTGGAGGCAGCATGATGATCCCCGGCACCGACCCCATGTTCCACCGCCACCTCGTGGCCGCCTACGCCGCCGTCTGGATCATCCAACTCGGCTACCTCGCCTACGTAGGCCGAAAATGGTTCACCGAACGCCGCGCCGATAACGCCGCCAAAAAGAAACTCAATCCCTGAATCTTGGGTAACTCACATGAGCCGATGGCGACTGCCCCTGATCGCATTCACATCGGGAATCGCCTGCTCTTTCGCTTTCCGATTCCTCACGCCTTTCAGGTCCGGCATCACCGTAACCACGCCGAAGGCCACCTACTACTACAGCGGAAGCCTGGTTTCCTTCTGGGCAATGATCGTCCTGACGATCCTCATCAGCAGCTATCTTTATCTCTCTCGAAGCCGCCTGTAAGCCCGCCCGCTTTGTAGCTTCCCGGCTTTTAGCCCTCCTTTTTAGCCGATCCTCGCTTGACATGATCCCGTACACCTGTTTACTCTAGGCCTGTTCGCGACAAGCCTATGAAAAGCCCCATCCCACGCGACCTCTTCCCCGGAGCCCTCGAAATGATGATTCTCCAGTCGCTCCGCCGCCAGCCCGCACACGGATACGCCCTTGTCCAGCACATCCAGCAGCGGTCGAATAACCTGCTCCAGGTCGAGGAAGGCTCTCTCTACCCGGCGCTCCAGCGCCTGCTCAAAGCAAAGCTGGTCCGCGCGGAGTGGACCCTTTCTGCCACCAACCGCCACGTCCGCACCTATAGCATCACCGCAACCGGCCTGCGCCATCTTGAAAAAGAAATCTCCAGCTTCGAGCGTATGTTCGAGGGCATCAGCCGCGTGATGGACCCTGAAAAAGCCTGAGGACAACCGCAATGAGTTGGCTTCCGCGAATCTTCCGACGCACTCTCTACAACGATCTCGCCGAAGAGCTGCGCCAGCACATTGAGGAAAAAACGGAGCAATATATCCGCGAAGGCATGACTCGCGAAGACGCGGAACTAGCCGCTCGTCGCGCATTTGGCAACGTCAGTCTCATTGAGGAACGCAGCCGGGAAGTGTGGCAGTGGCCGCTGATCGAATCTTTTTGGGCGGATCTGAAATATGCCATCCGTCAGCTCCGAAAGTCGCCTGGATTCGCCACTGTCGCGATCCTGTCGCTGGCCCTGGGAATCGGCGCAACCACGTCCATGTTCTCGCTCATTGACGCCGTGCTGCTCCACCCCATGCCCTACGTCGGCTGGCAGCGAATCGCTTACCCCATCTTCTTCAATGATGATCAGCCCTCTTCTCCTGAGCGTTGGTTTAGCCTTACATGGCCACAGTACCAGCAATTGCTCCATGCCAACTCCATCGAGTCCGCGTCCGCAATCTACGGGGCCAATGCTGAGATCACAGGTCATGATTTGCCGGAAAACGTGGATGTGAATTATGTCACCGAGAATATTGGCAGCTTCACCGGAATTCCCGCGCTGCTGGGGCGCAATCTCCAACCGTCAGACGCGGAAAATGTCACCCAACCGCCCATCGTGCTCGATTACCGCTTCTGGATGAGTCACTACGACGGCGACCCCGCCGTCCTGGGCAAGACACTGGAGCTCGACCACGAGCCCTACATCATCGTCGGCGTCATGCCGAAAGACTTCGGCTGGGGATTTCCGGGCGTGTATGCGCCCCTCTCGGTGCTCCCAACACGCGAGCGCGATGTTCTTCCGATTATGAAGCTCAAGCCCGGCGTCAGCATCGCCGCGGCCAACGCCGAAATCAACACCCTCGTCCATCAATTCGCAAAACAAGACCCAAGGGATTTCCCGAGCAAGTTCCGCATACACCTTGAGACTGCCCGTGGCCGCGTAATGGAGAACGGAGGCAATATTATCGTCCTGCTCGCCGCCGCCGTGCTCATGCTCCTGCTCATCGGGTGCGCCAACTGTGCCGTCCTGTTACTCGCCCGTGGCACAACTCGTCAGAGCGAGCTGGCCGTCCGCGCTGCCCTCGGCGCAAGCCGTCGCCGCATCGTTCGCCAGCTTCTGGTGGAAGCAGTCCTGCTCGCCGTCACCGGATCGCTGCTTGGCATTGCTTTTGCCTACTGGATGGCGAAGCTCATCTTCGGCTTGTTTCCTGACGTGTTTATGCACGAATCTGTCATCCGCATCAATTTGCCGGTGCTGGGTTTCTCAATTGCTCTCGCGGTTCTTAGCGGAATAGTATTCGGGCTCCTGCCGTCGTTGCGCATCTCTCGCCCGGACATTTCGCAGATGACGCAGACCGCCGGACGTAAAGTCGCCGGCCGCTTGGGCCATGGCCGCTCGCTCAACACCCTCATCGCCACCCAGATCACCCTTACCGTCATTCTCCTGAGTGCCTCTGGCGCGGCCATCGGTGGCTTTTTCCGCATGACCCATCGCTATCTCGGCTACGACCCAGCTCACGTTGTGGCCATACCCATCCCGCTCCATCGCAATTCTTACCTCACCCGCGAAGAACGCGCGGCATACTTTGAGGCGCTCCGCCAGAAGATCACTTCTGTCCCCGGAGTCAAGCAGGTCGCCATCGCTACTGACCCTCCGCCCCATAGCGGATATAACTTGGCCTTCGACGTTCTCGGTTCGCCCTCCGCGCATCGGCAGTATCTCCGCGCCAACTTCATTGGTCCCGAATACTTCTCCGCGCTGCACATTCCGCTTCTTCATGGTCGAATGTGGAATGAATCTGAGAACCAGCGCGGCGCGGCCGTGGCCGTCATCAACCAGACCCTCGCCCGCAGCTATTTTCCCAACGGCAATGCAGTCGGGCGGCAGATTCGCACGCCCACGCTCACACTCCCGACCGGCAATTCAGGACAGTCCGTCGGCGTTCCCGATACAAATGGCTGGCTCCAGATCATCGGCGTTGTCGGCGATTCATTGAACGACGGCCTCGACAAACCCGTGCTGCCCGCCCTCTATATACCCTATTCACGCTACATGTGGGATTTCACTCTATTCCTTGTTCGCACACAGGGTCCGCCGCTGGCTGCGCTCCACTCCATCCAGGGCGCCATCGCCTCCGTGAATCACGACCAACAAACCAGTCCCGATATCCGCGACCTTCAACAATGGATCGAAACAGAATCCGAGTACCAACAGCAGCGCCTCTTCTCTATCCTCTTCGGACTGTTCTCCGGCCTTGCCCTGGTTCTCGCGCTCGTCGGACTCTACAGCGTCATCTCCTACTCGGTCGCGCAGCGCACGAATGAGTTCGGAATCCGCATGGCTCTCGGCGCGCAGCGCACGCACGTCCTATGGATCGTCCTCCGCAATATCGGAGTTACCGTCATCGGCGGACTGGCCACCGGACTCATCCTGTTCCTTACTCTCCACAAGCTGCTTACTCACTGGATGCAAAACCAGTTTCAGAACCCGCTCATCCTTGCCGCTGTCGCCGTGCTCTTCATGCTCTGCGCCGCTGCAGCTTGCGTAGTTCCAGCACTGCGCGCCGCCAGCATCGATCCCATGCAAGCACTTCGCTGCGAGTAGCGCGGTGCGGGTTTGAAACCGCGCCCGTTACTCCATTCTCAACGCCTGCATAGGCTCCACCGAAGCCGCCCGCCGAGCCGGGATCAATGCCGCGACCACCGACACAACCAGCACGCCCACTCCCGCCAGCACAAAACTCATCGGATCATGCGCCGAAAGCTTGTACAGCATCGACGCCATCAGCCGAGCCCCAAACCAAGCCAGCGGAATCCCAATAACAAGCCCCGCCACAACCAGCCACAAGCTATCGCGCAGCACCATCCAAAGCACCTGCCTGCGAGCCGCGCCCAACGCCATCCGAACGCCAATCTCCGCCGTGCGCCGACTCACGCGATACGACAGCGCTCCGTACAATCCCACAGCCACCAGCAGGGCAGCCAGCGCCGCAAAGAAAACCGCCAGCCTCGCAAACAGCGCAGGCATAAGATACGTCTGCGCAAACACCGCGCTCAGTACCTCCGGATCATCCAGCGGAATATTCGGGTCCATGTCGCGCACAACGCGCCGTGCAGCCGGCAGTACCGCGAGCGGGTTTCCGGACACGCGCATTTCAACATCCATCGGAAATGCGGCCTCGAACTGGCGATAGCTGTACCAAGCCATAGGCCTGGTACTTTCGTCCACACCGGCATATTTACTGTCGCGAACCACGCCAACGATGGTGTACGGATGCTTAAGATAGCCGATCGTATGACCGATGGGATTCGTTCCCTTTAGATACCGGTCAACGAGCGTTTGGTTGACGACGGTAATCCGTTGCGAGCTGTCCGTGTCCGCGTCGGATATATCCCGCCCTACAATCACCGGTATGCCCAGCGTTTTGAAGAAGTCTGGACCGACGATATTGCTGCGGAGCTCGCCCTTCCCGCCGTCCCAGGGAATAACCCGCCCATCAATCACCAGGCCGTTGTCGTCTGACCAGCCCGTACCCGGCCGATTGAGCGCCAAAGTCACCGACTCGACCCCGGGGATTCTATCCAGCCGCCCGGTGAGCGTCTCATAGAATTCCATCGACTCCTGGTGAGAGAGCGCCCCGAGCGGGTGCGCCCCAAACGCCAGCACGTTCTGCGCCTTCATGCCAAGATTCACGTTCTCGTAGTTCCGTAGAGTCCGAACCAGCAGCCCCGCCCCAAACAGCAGCACCACACAGAATGCCATTTGCAGCGCGATAAGAATCTTCCCCGAAAGCACACGCCCGCGGCTCGCCGTAGTCTGCGCGCCACCCGAACGAAGCACAATTGCAACCGGAGCCTTCGCCGCTACGCGCAACGGAGCCAGCCCAAACAGCAGCGCGGCGGCCGCGGAAACAGCGAGCGTGAAGAGCAGCACCGTTTTATCGGGCGCAAGGCTTACGTGCAGCCCTGACCAGACCGCCAGCAACGTTGTCGCCTGTACCGCGAAAAACCAACCCAACAGCGCGCCCGCCGCAACCAGCAACACGCTCTCCGCCAGCAATTGCCGAAACAGTGTACCGCGCCCCGCACCTAGCGCCATCCGTAATGCAAACTCCCGCTCGCGCATGGAATTGCGCGCAGCAAGCAGCATCACAATGTTCACGCAAGCAATCAACAGCACCAGCGCGACCATTCCCATAAGCACCCGCAACGGATCCTGAAATTGCGAACTCGCCGTGCCTAGCCCTTTGGCGGAAGTCATTTGCAATGCCAGCTTCTGTCCACCACGTTTAACTTCCTTCCCCACCGTTTCATACGCGGCATGGGCAAATACAGGATTGACGTGTGCCAAAGCCTGCTGCGCTGTGATGCCCGGTTTCACACGCGCCATGAGCATGAGGGTCCACCAATTGGGCGAACCATAAAGCGTTTGCTTGGAATTTGCCGGAATGCCCCACGCTTTCAGCTCTGGACGGTTTTGCAGAGGAACCCATAAGTCCGTGCTCACGCCCCCCGACTCAACCCCATAAAAATGCGGTGCCGCCACGCCAACAATCGTGAACGGAACACCTTTGACGTACAGCGTCTGCCCAATCACTCCCGGATCATTATGAAAGCGCCTGTTCCAATACCCATAACTGATCACCGCCACCTGCGAATGTTTCGCTTCATCCGCCGACTCAAATGGCTGTCCGGCAGCCATCGCCACGCCCAGCGCCGAAAAGAAATTACCGCTCACTTCATCGGCATTCACTTCCTCCGGCATATTTCCAATGCGAACCGCCGTTTTGGTGAACGAGAGCGGGACATAGGCGACAACATCGGTAAAGACCGACTTGTCTTCGCGCAGCCGATTGTAGACGTTGATGCCGTACACCAAATTGTCATTGCCTGTATCGCTTGTGTTATTGGGCATGTTCTCGTGCGTCAAGTAGAAAAGCTGCCCCGGCTCCCGTACCGGCAGCGATCGCAACAACACCGCATTCATCACGCTGAACAGCGCCGTGTTGGCTCCAATGCCCAGCGCCAGAGTGACCACCACCACCACGGCAAACCCTGGAGCCTTCCGAAGCTGCCGCAAAGCGTACCGAACATCCTGAAGCAGATTCCGCATGAGCGTGCTTCCTTTCTGTTTATTCGATCCTCAGCGCCTGCATCGGCTCCACATACATCGCATGTCGAGCCGGCACCAGCGTAGCCACTCCCGCAATGCAGCAGAGCAGCGCGGCCG
>JBOGMA010000656.1:0-3247 GCA_050746465.1 Acidobacteriaceae bacterium | reverse complement strand
AGCAAGGCGAGTATGTCGATTCGCCTTCGCCCTTCTGCACGGCCTCGCTCGATCGGGACAAGAAGGCATTTACGGCGCTGATGAAGCACCTGAAGCAGGCCGATTCCGAGAGAACGGTACTCATGGTGCAGGTCGAAAACGAGACCGGCACCTGGGGAACCGCCCGCGATTACTCTCCGCAAGCAAACAAGGTCTTTGGCGGCGCAGTCCCGCCGGAAATCCTGAAGGCGATGGGCAAGACGTCGGTCACGCCTGGCGCCGATTGGGAAACCGTCTTCGGCCCCGAGGCTGACGTGTACTTCCACGCTTGGGCCATCGCCAAATATGTCGGGCAGGTTGCCGCCGCAGGGAAAGCGATGTATCCGCTGCCGATGTATGTCAATGCCGCGCTGCACAATCCCCTCACGCCCGAGGTGCCTGTTAACTACGAAAGCGGCGGTCCCACCGACAACGTGATTCCGATCTGGAAGGCTGAGGCGCCCGCCATCGATATCGAGGCCCCTGATATTTACCTTCGCAGCACCCAGGCATATCTGAAAACTCTCGACGCCTATCATCGTCCCGACAACGCTTTGTTCGTTCCCGAAACCATGGGCTCCCCTCGCGCCGCGCGGTTCTTCTTTTCCGCCTTGGGCCTCGAAGCCATCGGCTATTCGCCGTTCGGCCTGGATTACACGCGGACTCGCCCCTCGATCCCCGGCGAATCAAATTCCAAGAACGCCTTCCTGGATCCAACCGCACAGAATTACCACCTGATTGCTCCCATGATGCGTCAAATTGCCAAGCTGAACTTCGAAGGCAACCTGCAGGCCACAGCGGAACCGGACGACGGATCTCCTCAGGTCCTGCATTTCGGAGACTGGGATGCGCTGGTCACTTATAAGTTCCGCCGCTTTCCCTTTGCGAACGCCAATCAAAAGCACGAACCGCTCGGCCGCGCCCTGGTCGCCCAACTCGGTGCCAACAAGTTTCTGGTTACCGGAATCGATTGCGTTGTCGATTTCCGCCCGGCCGGAACGCCCGAACAACAGAAAGCCGGTGGTATCGTGTTTGGAACAGGCCAGGAACCCTCTGCCAAGATCGACGGCAAGTGGGTACATCGCCAGTTCCTGCGCGTCGAACAGGGCCACTATGTGAATGGCATCTTCAAGTTCGAGCGCATCCTGAACGGCGACCAAACCGACTACGGGCTCCGGTTCACGTCGGCGCCTGAGGTGGTGCACGAATCGCTTTCAACCTATTGAGACAGGCAAGCTGGCCGGCAGGTGCGGTCCCATGTGTGCCGAGCCAATGAAAGAGTTGGCAGCCGCTCGGAACTTCGTAAAACGTTGCGCCACCACTCATTACCGATTAAACGTGATGACCCACAAGCCAGCTTCGGGAGCCCGACATTGCACATCGCTGATTAGCGCGTTACTCGTCAACTTGACACTGGGCTGACGAGGCTCCGACTTGCTCGTCATCGGATCTCGGATCATCCGGACTCGAGAGAGCTATCTACGCGTCGTAAAACACTGGCTCTCTTTATCGCCCTTGCCTAAAGTTCTTAATCCGGCTGCCGACCTATTTGTAATTCGCCCGTTGTCTTCCGCTTCTTCCGAGCGTCGAGGATGCGAAGCGTTGTCTCCAGATACTGAGCGTCCGACAAAAGCGGGATCTCGCCCGGATTCAGACGCATAACATCCCATCGCTTCTTGTATAGCCACCGGACGCGCTCATCAGGTAACGCCGAAATCGCTTCGGCAAACTGTTGCACTTCGCGCTCGGTTGCCTCACTCTCTTGAGCAACCCCAACCTCCTCGGGTCGCTTACTGAAGAGATGACGGTGTTGACGGAATTTTGCCAAGGTAGGCGTGCTAGTGGCAGTGAGCTCTGATTTCTGTGTCGCTGCCGGGAATCCCTTGTGTTTTACCCAGAGATTAATTTCCTCCACTGCTTCAGGCTCGGCCCAGGGAGAGATGACAACGTCGGTCACGAGCTTCTGGAGATCAACGCGGCGCCGTTTGCAATCAGGGATCCAAGAATTGCGCGGGTTCACTGACAGCGGATGCGGATGTAGGTTGTTGTCGGGGTCGACATGCCGATTGCGGCTCGTCAGTGGGTCATAGGCCGTGATGAACGCCCGTACTTCGCAGTCGAGCGCGTATTTCTTCTGCTTGGTGGTAAGAAACTCTAGCGCGTTGAACCTGTCCGTCAGATGGTCGGTGCCATACTGAATCTGTCCAAGGTGCGCTTCGTCCAACAGACGATCAAGCGCGTCATAAAGCAGGTCATATCGCGTGACAACGGCGACGCCGTCGTGCCCATATAGCTCCCACATATCGAGTGTTTCCAGACCTTGCGCATAAAGATACCAGCAACTCACGTAGTACGACTCTCGACGTTGAGCGAGACTACCAAGGTGGTTATTGAGCTGGCGGAGATGGTCGATGTTGAAAGGATCGAAGCCAAGCACGCGAAGAGCGTAGTCCTCCGGCGGCAGCCCTTCGCCCTTGTCGATGAACAGATCCGCCCGTCGGAAGTAGATCTCCTCGCTCGCCATCAAATCCCGGAATTTGCGTAGATCCATGAATCGCCACAACACGGAGTCTCTGGGCGGTTCTTTCTGGCTCCAATATGGTTGGATGGCCATTTGTTCACTTCACCTTTCTAGTCAGCTTGCACGGCGTCACCAGCTCCTGATTCTGTTCGGCACGTCGGCGGCGGGCTCCTCTGTTCAGTCCAGTTGCAGCGCTCCTCCGCTGTCCGTGTAAACCTGCCGGATGCTGGCAGCACCAAGCCGATCCGTATCGTTGGTTCAGCTATCGGAGTTCGTCCACTGACAGGACGTCTCCGGCGAGAAGTCGTGGCGCGTAATCATTTTCGCCTATTCTCACCCGGAATGGTAGCGGCGGCCACAAGCCTCGATGCGGAGAAGTTGCGGCTGGGTTTCTGCGGCGTAGCGATCCGAAATCCATATTGACAGTTAGTCGTCATATCGGAGAATCGAACCGGTTGTTGGCACCGAGTTGCGCGACCAGGGCGCGGCCGAGCGGCACGCTTTTGATTGGCGTTCTCCATGCGCCAGCGGCGGAGTCATGGTTGTCATTCTCGTGAGAGACGTTAGTTCCAGTAGGCGTATTCTGGCTAGTCGTGAGGTGATTCGATGAAAACACAAGAAGAACAGTCGGAAATCCGGTCCTCGACGGGCCTGAGTCGGCGTGCATTGATGACGGGGACGGCAGTAACTGCTGCGGGAGCGGCAGCA
>JBOGMA010000655.1:0-7722 GCA_050746465.1 Acidobacteriaceae bacterium | reverse complement strand
TTTCTCTCCTCTGACCCGGCCGGTGATTCAAGCCTTGGCAACCAGCATGCTGGAGGCCGGTATCCGCCTTCGCTCGTCCTAATTGACGAAGCGATTCATGCGGATATTCATCACCATGCCCAGAGCCAGAAACGTGAACAGCACCGAGGAGCCTCCGTAGCTCATAAGCGGGAGGGGTATCCCGGTGACCGGCATCAGCCCGATGACCATTCCTATATTGACCGCGATCTGAAAGATCAACACGGCCACCACGCCCATAACCAGGAACGTGCCTGACAGGTCCGAGGCTGTTTGTGCGTTTTGAATCAAACGCATCAATATCAAAAAGTATATCAGCAGCACGATCACCGCGCCGATAAACCCATGCTCTTCAGCAAATGCCGCAAAGATGAAGTCGGTGTAGGGAATCGGCAGAAAATCGCCCTGGGTCTGCGTCCCCTTGGTCGTGCCGCGCCCAAAAACACCGCCATCGCCCACCGCAATCTTCGACTGCAGAATCTGGTAACCGCTGCCTTTCGGGTCCGCCCCTGGGTCAATAAAGCTGGTCAGCCGTGCCTTCTGGTACGGCTTCAGAATCCTGTTGCTGGAAAATGCGATCCCGGCCAGCGCCAGCGCCGCCAGAACCAGGATCAGCGACTTCTTCCAGTCGATTCCGCCCAAAAAGAGCCCTGCCAGCAGAATCGGCGAATACGTAAGCGCTGTTCCCAGGTCCGGCTGCTTCAATACCAGCAGCATGGGAATCCCCACCATCGCCATCGCCTTGAAGACGTCAGGCCAGGTCAGCTTCCGTCCCGCCAAACCTACAAAGAAGCGGGCCACTGCCAAAATCAGAATCAGCTTCACCCATTCCGAAGGCTGGAAATGAATTCCGCCCGGCAGTTTGATCCACCGACGCGCTCCCATCACCTTTGACCCCGCCACCAGCACTCCAACCAGCGAGAGCACGCAAAAGCCATACAGCCAATGCGTAATCTCGATCAGCCGGTGATAATTGACCACCGACAGCACAAACATCGCCAGCAGCCCGCCGACAAACCAAAGAATCTGCTGCCGATAGAAGTCGTGAAAACGCGTATGCAGCGTGGCCGAATAGATCTCCAGCACGCTGATCACAGCCAGGATCAGCACAAACCCCAGCAGGGTCCAGTCAAAATCACGAAGTGAAAGAAACCGCCGCCGCATTGGTTCAGTTCGCCTTCATCTTTCGCGGCGTATCTTCCGAGTTCGCCTTCAAATAAAAGTGCCCCGCGCGCGCGGCCGCAAGTTCATCGTTCTTGCTTTTCCCCGCGACCAGCGGCTTTCCCCCCATCGCATCCGGGCGCTCGGGATTGGACCACACCGCCCCTACATCGAGTTGCTGCGGCGTGTGCAGGTTATGGTCAAGGCGTCTCTGCTTATCCACAAATGCCTGAATCACCTTTGCCGCCACGTGCGCCGAGTCGGTCCCCCAGCCTCCATGCTGCCAGAACACGACAACCACAATATCGGGATTCCGCCGCGGCGCGATGCCCACAAACCACGAATTGGCCCGCTGGCTGACGACCGAGGAAACTTTTTTGGCTCCAAAACTGTGGCTCACCACCTGCGCCGTTCCCGTCTTCCCCGCGAAATCAATATCGGCCAGCCGCGACGAATACGCCGTCCCTATCGGCGACTGCGTAACATTCGCCATATCGTCCGTGATGATCTCCCAGTTCGCCGGATCGACCTTGATGGTCTTATCGCCGGATCCCGGATAGGTATCCAATATCGCCTGCCGATAACTCGCCGGCAGCTCATCCGGAAACACCACATGCGGCCGCTTGAAAACGCCCCCTGAAGCTATTCCCCCAATGGCCCGCGCAAGCTGAATCGGCGTCACCGCAACCGCACCCTGCCCAATCCCAACCGAAACCGTCTCCCCCGCGTACCACTTGCGATGGAAATTCCGCAGTGCCCATTCCGTCGAAGGCATCACTCCGCTGATCTCGTCAGGAAGATCAATGCCCGTCTTCTGCCCCAGTCCCACCTCGTGCGCGTATTTCGCAATCGTGTCAATGCCCAGCTTCACCGCCAGCGCGTAGTAGTACGAGTCGCATGAGTAGGGCAGGGCATTGTGAATGTCCACTTCCCCGTGACGCCGGTCGCAGGCATAAAAATGCCCATAGAAATTCATCCCGCCCTGGCAATCCACCTTCAGGTTCTGCGCAATCCCTTCCTGCAGGCCCGCCAGCGTCATAATGATCTTGAACGTCGAGCCCGGCGGCGACATCGCCTGAATCGCTTTGTTCAACAGCGGATGGGCCGGGTCGGTAATGAGCTTGTTCCATTCATCGCGCCCAATCCGAACCGCGAACTGGTTGGGATCGAAGGTTGGCCGGCTCACCATCGCCAGCACTTCGCCGGTGTGCGGGTCCAGAGCCACCACTGCGCCCTCGCGGTCGCCCATCGCGTTTTCCGCCGCCCGCTGGATATCCATATCGATCGTCAGTCGCAGGCTCTTGCCGGGAACCGAACGCTCTGTCCCCAGCGTTCCCACCGCGCGCCCGCGGCTGTCCACCAGCACGTCATGCGAACCGTCCTGTCCGCGCAGAATCGGGTCATACGAAGCCTCCACCCCCGACTGGCCCACCACATCGCCGGGCTCGTAAAAGGCATAGCGCGGATTGTTCAACATCTGCTCGCTGACTTCGCCGACGTAGCCGATGAGGTTGGCGGCAAATCCATCCTTGGGATACAGCCGCCGCTGCTCGTCAATCGTCTCAAGCTCCGGCATTTCGTCCGCGTGCGCTGCAATAAATTCCTGTTCGTCCGGCGTAATGTCCTGTTTCAGCGGAATCGGCTGGTACTTCGGCGCGTAGCGGTATTTCTTCAGCAGCGCGTCAATCTGGTCCGTCGTCATGTGCAGTCCGCGCGCAATCAGCGGCAGGTCCGGCTGGATCTTGTGCGTCTGGTCGCGCACCAGGAAGCACGAAACAGAAGGGTAGTTATCGACCAGCAAACGCCCCTCGCGGTCAAAAATCTGCCCGCGCGCAGCCAGAATTGGAACCTTCCGGATACGATTCGCCTGCGCCAGCGCGTGATAATTCTCCCTGCCTACCACCTGCAGCCGCCACAGGCCGAACAGCAGCACAAGTATCACGCCGACAATCACGTACTGGAACACCGCCAGCTTGAACGTCGGCAGATGCTCTTCGTTCCGGTCGAATTTGGAGAGGTCCTCGCTCATCTATGTATCGATTTTGCGGTGAATGAAGGCTGGAATTTTGATATTGATGTTACTCCTGTCGCTTCATTACTCCCGTGATTTCATCCGATCCAGAAACGCGAACAGCACCACCGCCACCAGCGTATTCAGCGCCGCGCTCCCCAGTTGATACAGCCACGACCACGCAACCGGCTCAGCCAGAAGGTGGCGCACCAGCACCCAGTTGATGCCGTTGCTGACCACCACGAAAACAAACGTCAGCAGCAGCCGCGTGATGATATTTTCCGTGTCGATGCGGACGCCGAGCGATGCCGCCACATAGCCAATAAATGCTTTGGCAATCCCAAAAACTCCCAGCGGCTGATGCGTCAGCGCATCCTGCGCCAAGCCCAGAATCGCTCCGCCGAACGTCGCCCCGATCGGCATGCGCAGTGTCGAAGCAAAGTAGATCACCACCAACAGCGGCAGATCCAGCATCGCAAATCGCGGAAAGTGCAGCGATGCGAACGACTGCAAACCCAGCGCCAGCAGCGGAGCCAGAAGATAGACCAGCAGCGGATACGACTGGGTTTCCGCTTCGCGCCGGGTGGACGCCATCAGCGTCATCGGTTGGGTCCTCCCTGCGCCGTACTGGCTTGCGTCGGTTTTACTTGGGTCCGTCGCTTGACTTCGTTCGGCGCGGCCGCCAAAGCGCCCGGGATCTGTGGCTGCGCAACGACGACCCTCGGCGGCGCTTCCTTCACTCCACTGACCGCCGGTCCTTTTTCAATCGCCTGCGCCTTGATCGTTGCAGGATGCGCTGCGGCAATCGCGGCAGCCGTTGATCTTATCTGAGGAGGTGCCACCGCCATCGCCGGTGGTCCGGCACTCCGCCGCGCCGGCCTGTCCTCGGTCCCGTTCTTCACCGGAGCCCAGCGATGCCCTGGAGTCATTTCCGCCGCATCCGGCTCCGCGCCGGGGCTGAACCGGTCTGGGTGGATGGGGTGGGGAACAGGCGCTGTCTGCACCGCGACCCCGACGGAGTTTACCGGCGCTGGATTCGTGTCCGCCGGCGCGTTCGGATCAATGCGGCTCGGCAGCCGTTCCGCCAGCACGTCGGAAGCCCGCTTCTGCTCCGCTTCACTTTCCGCAAGGTCTTTGGCTTCCTGGGACGACATCTGGTCGCTCAGCTTCGTGATGACCAGCACTTCTTCAAGCTGCGAAAGCTTCGCCGCCGGCCTCACCAGCACATCCACCAGCGGATCGTGCTCCGGGTCGGCTACCACCCGCTCCACCGTCCCTACCGGCAGTCCGCGCGGAAAAATCTGGTCACCGCCGCTGGTCACAATCGGTTCACCGGCCTGAATGCGCACATCGGGCGAAATGTCGGAAACCTCAAGCTGCCCGTACGCCCGCCCCCTCAGAATGCCCCGAATGCGCGTCTTCTGGAGAATCACCCCCACGCCGCTCGTCGGGTCGCTGGCCAGCAGCACCTGGCTGGTGTGCGGAAATACATCCTTGACCTTGCCTACAATCCCGTCCGCCGTGATCACCGGCATGTCCTGCTTCAGTCCGTCTTTATAGCCCTTATCGATCAGCAATACCTGTGACTGGTCGGTGCCGCCTGTTCCAATCACCTGTGCGGGCAGCGTGGTGTTGATATAGTGTTCTCGAAACCCGAGCATGTGCTGCAGCCGCTGTCCCTGCGCCGCGTCCTGAGCAATGCTGGCCTGCTCCAGCCGCAGCCGCTGAATCTGCTGCTGCAGCTTCGCATTCTCTCGTCGCACATGAATCAGGTCAACGTAGCCAAACCACACTGACCGGAACCACTGTCCCGTGGCATGCACCATCCGCTCCGGCGGAGCCACCACCGACACGACCATGTATCGCATCAGGCTCACCGTCGGCCGGTCCGCGCCATCGGCGTTGGGACGCTTCGCCTGCACCGCCAGCGCCAACAGTTGCGCAACCAGCACCACAATGAGCACCAGTACGTTCCTGTAGCGGCTGAAGAAAGATTCCATGGGGTTGGAATTCGGCTTGCGCCGAGATAACTCCTTGTACGCCCCGGGCGAACAGGGCGTTTTATCAACAAAATACGGGCTTCCGGAAAGAAAGCCTCAGTCGATCTTGATCTTACGCAGCAGGCGGAAGTCGCTCAGCATTTTTCCCGTGCCCAGAACCACGCTGGCCAACGGGTCGTCCGCAATCGACACCGGCAGTCCGGTTTCTTCCCGAATCCGCTTGTCCAGGTTCTTAATCAGCGCTCCGCCGCCCGTCAGCACAATCCCGCGGTCGCTGATGTCCGCGCTCAACTCCGGAGGCGTCCGCTCCAGCGCCACCCGAATCGCGTTCATAATGGTCGAAATCGACTCGCTCAGCGATTCCCGAATCTCGCTGTCGTCAATCGTAATGGTCTTGGGTACGCCCTCAATCAGGTTGCGGCCCTTGATCTCCATCGTCACCGGCTTTTCCAGCGGGTAAGCGGAGCCAATCTCAATCTTGATCTGCTCGGCCGTCCTCTCGCCGATCAGCAGATTGTATTTCCGCTTCAGGTAATTCATGATGGCCTCGTCCATCTGGTTGCCGGCCATGCGCACCGAACGCGAATAAACACTGCCCGCCAGCGAAATCACCGCGATGTCCGTGGTCCCCCCGCCGATATCGACGACCATATTGCCGCCCGGCTCGGTAATTGGCAGTCCCGCACCGATCGCCGCTACCATTGCCTGCTCCACCAGGTGCACCTCGCTCGCCTTGGCGCGATACGCCGAATCCATGACGGCGCGCTTCTCCACCTGCGTAATCTCGCTGGGCACGCCGATCACGATCCGTGGATGCACCATCATCTTCCGGCCGTGGGCCTTTTGGATGAAGTAGTTCAGCATCTTCTCGGTCTGCTTGAAGTCGGCGATAACGCCGTCCTTCATCGGCTTGATGGCGATAATGTTGCCCGGTGTGCGCCCGAGCATGTCCTTCGCCTCTTTGCCGACCGCCTCCACCTCGTTGGTGATGCGGTTCACCGCAATGATCGAGGGCTCATTGACGATGATGCCCTTACCCGCCGCGAATACCAGCGTATTGGCTGTTCCAAGATCGATCGCCAGATCGCTCGAGAAGAGCGAGAAGATCGACCGCATGTTGCTTCCGCGCGACGTGCGCATCGCATAGTTTTTAGAGGACATGAAGGCTGTTTAATCCTGACCGGGCGACGTTGTCACGTTTTATTGTACCGGGCGGAATCTTGCCTGCCTATGGCCCATCTGGGTTCGGCCCGGCACGCCGGCCGGGTTATCCCGGTTTCTGTTCCCCGTTCTCAGTCCGCGCCCACCGCACGCACCCCACGCATTTTCGGTACGATACAGGCGAGGTCTCCCGATCATGATTATCGGCGTCCCCCGGGAAGTGAAGGACCACGAAAGCCGTGTCGGCATCACCCCGGCTGGCGCCAAGGCCCTCACCGAAGCTGGCCACAAGGTCCTGATCGAGCAAAACGCTGGCCGGCTCTCCTCCTTTCCCGACAATGACTACCAGATCGTCGGCGCCGAGATCGTCGGCAGCGCTGCCGACATCTGGCGTCTGGCCGAAATGGTCGTTAAGGTCAAAGAACCCGTCGAGATGGAGTACCGCTACTTTCGCGACGGCTTGGTCCTCTTCACCTTCCTGCACCTCGCCCCGCTCCACGAACTCACCGACGCTCTGCTATCTCAGGGCGTCACCGGCATCGCCTACGAGACTGTCCGCGATCGCACCGGCGCTCTTCCCCTCCTCACCCCCATGAGCGAGGTCGCCGGCCGTCTCAGCGTTCAGGTCGGTGCCGCCTATCTCGAAAAGGAGCATGGAGGCCGCGGCGTGCTGCTCGGTGGCGTCCCCAGCGTCCCCCCCGGAAACGTCTGCATCATCGGCGGAGGCATCGTCGGCACCAACGCCGCCAAGGTGGCGCTCGGACTAGGCGCCAAGGTGACTCTGGTGGATCTCAACCTCAACCGTCTTCGTGAGCTTGACGACATCTTCAACGGCCGCGTCTTCACTCTCGCCTCCAATAGCTACAACATCGAACGCGCCGTCTCGGAGGCCGATCTCCTCATCGGCGGCGTCCTTATCCCCGGCGCTGCCGCGCCCAAGATCGTCACCAAACACATGGTCTCGAACATGAAAAAGGGGGCAGTTGTCGTCGACGTCGCCATCGATCAGGGCGGCTGCATCGAAACCGCCCATCCCACCACCCACTCCAACCCCAGCTACGAGGTATCGGGCGTCGTCCACTACTGCGTCACCAACATGCCTGCCGCCGTTCCCAATACCAGCACGCTTGCGCTCACCAACGCGACCTTCCCCTACGTGCTCAAGCTCGCCAACCACGGCGTCGAAGCCGCTCTCAAGTCCGACTCGGGCTTCGCTGAAGGCCTCAACACCTACAAGGGCAAGCTCACCTACCAGGCCGTCGCCGAAGGCCAGAGCCGCGAGTTCACCGCCATCAGCTCACTCCTCTGACAGGGACACGCTTGACTTGGCACCCAGCTGAACATATCGCGGGGCTTTGCGAGCTATGAGCC
>JBOGMA010000654.1:0-4145 GCA_050746465.1 Acidobacteriaceae bacterium | reverse complement strand
GTTCTTCGCTTTCGAACTGGCCGGCGAATTCGGTATAACCGCGTGCAAAGATGGCGGATTCGAGCGAGGGAATGCGGAGAACGCGCCACATATTGTCGGCGATGGACTGGGCGAGGCACTGCTCGCGCACGCCGACGGGGTTGAGTTCTTTCATAAACTCGCGAACGTGATGCTCGCAGGCGGCGCCGTCGTCGGTAGGCAGGAGGACGGTGCGACCGGTGAGCGCTGTTTTGACGGCGTTGAGGCAGGAGACGGCTTTTCCTGCGGCGCTGCGCGGGCCTGTGGAGAGTTGGGCATTGGCCTTGTTGGCGGCGAGCCGGGCGGGAGAAATGGTCGTTTTTTGAATCTTCGGCTCGCTGAAAGGCGCGGCCTCATCGGTTTGAGTCGTCGGCTCGCTGAGAGGCGCGGCGGCATCCGCAGGCCGAGGCGGCTCAGGGGCTGGGGCGGGGAGTTCCAGATCGGGTTCGAATGCCGGGAATGGCATCTGGGGTTCAGGGACGGCTGTTGCCGTCTGCAGGAAGGATTGTTTCTCGGCTTTACGAGCGAGTTTTTTGGCTTTGCGCTCGGCGGCGCGACGAATGGAGCGAGCGGTCATACTGAGGCTAAGGTAATTCAAGGCGGAGCGAGAGGCGGCGGGAGGTGGCCGTAAGCTATTGAGGGCGCAAAAAGTAGAGATTTGCCTTCGTTGTCACTGGGCGATCACGCTGGAGTCGGTGCGATCTTTATTCGATATACGATACGCAATCGGCTTGGCCGCCTGGATCTGCTATTCAACAATGCCGGCCCAAATGCGCCAGCGGTGGCTCTCGAGGAGCTTACAGATGAGCGGTGGCTTACGGTGGTCAACGTCAATTTGAATGTTGCTTTCTTTTGCGCTCGCGAAGCGGTTCGTCCGATGAAGCAACAGCAGCCGCGGGGTGGCAGGATTATTAACAACGGATCTATTTCGGCGCATACGGCGCCCATTGGAAAACCCGGCTATCGGATTTTACTACCTCCGTCCATATTCCACCGTAAACAATTCTGAGGAGATTCCTGTTTTTTGAATTTATTGGGCGAAGGAGAAATGATGAAAAACCCGAATTCTCATCTCAGGCACGGTGGATCGCCGGGCCCGCGCTGGCGTATTGGCTGCTGTTAGCCTGACGATCTCTGTGCTAGTTCTTTATAAACGGGCCGACGCCCGGGGAGGAGTGATCAGTTGCCGAGAGTTGAAATGCAGGATGTCGTTGGCGGAGGCCGAATCTGTTTTCGCGGCGATAGCCGAGAACCGGCCGTGCTTTTTAAGGAGGGTTTCTTCTCGCGAGAGCCGAAAAAGAAAATCTCGTATAACGATCCGACGCTCGCGCCGATGTTCATCCAGAAAGAACACGAGCAGCATTACAGCCGGCAAGGATTCAAAACAGCGACCGGCAAGACGCTCGATCAAGCCGCGCCAACTCCAGTGGAGGCATACCAAACAGCCCTTCGGGGCGGCGGAGCAGCCAAAGGTCAGTCGATCGCGCTCGTTCCCCGTACTCCGGACATCCGCACACCCAGCGCCGTGTGCGTGAGCCCGCGTTTCTCCATGGCGGTCCTGTTCCCGCCGAAATCAGGAAAGAACGACAACGTTGCGGAGTTCACCTGGGTCTATGCAGTCTATGTTCGCCAATTGTTCAATACGCATGCGCAGCAAGTATTCGATGGGTTGCGGGCCATCGAGAACGAACTTGCCGTTCGCAAACAGATTTCGAAGTACTCTGCTGCTGGACCCTATGGGGGCGCGGCACTCTTCAACGAATATGCAGAGTCGGTTGCGCTTTGGCCGCTATACGCCCAAGAACTCGCGACTAAATCCATCGAGCCGAAGGATGTCATTAGCGCCGTCAAGGTGCGACGAACCTGGTTAGGCGACGACTGGACCTACGGCTGCGACTACATCCTTTCCAAGAAGAGCCTGAAATTCAACAAGCGTTGCAAAGGAGCGCTGGATAAGGGCATCATCAAAGCCGTCGATAACTTCTTCAAGGCAGAACCCGCGAACGGGACGACCCCGAGCCGCTCATCCGGGTTCCACAAGGACAACGAAAATACACGCGAGAGCATCGCTATGAAAAAAGTTATTGCGATGATTAGCGAAAAGATCGACAAAATGAAAGGCGCGGCGACGGACGATTCCGATGTTTCCGATAGCGAGTGGCTCGATTAGCCGCCGCATCCACCGCGGCTCCTCCTCGCAAACGGGGTATTCCAGTCGGGACTTTACTGCCTCCGTCCACATTTCTCCTCAGTGAGTGGCCGTCAGGCTGATAATGCTCAAGGCAAACTTGTAACTCGGCCGTTAGGCGCCGCGAGAGTTGTCAATATCGTCACGCAGATTGCCCAAACAGCAACGTGCATCGCCATAAGCGCAAGAGCCTCGGGCCATCCCCCGTCATACCAATGCAGCACCGCAAGGGCAATATCGGGGCCAAACGAAACGAGCAGGGCTTTCCACGCGAGGCTCCGGTATTCGCGTATTGGCTCCAAACTGTAGCGGCCCATGGCGAAAAATACCAAAACTGCGCACGCGCCAAGAAACACCGTATCGCCGATCGGCGCTTGTGACGTAAGCGGCAGAAATTTGGCATCGGGTTTCAGGATCGAGATCGCGAGAGTGCGTATCACGATGACCGCCACAACAGAAAGTGCTACAGTCAGCGGTCCCACCCAGAGCAGCCGCCATAACTTAATCTGCGCCGGTTCGATATTCGGGATTTGTTCCATACCCCTATGTAGCATGCTACTTTATTCCTTGTCAAGTATGAATCTACATAGGGTATAATCGCCGCAGTGACCCCGAATGGCGTCGCATACCGCAGCCATGCTCCTGCAGACGATTGATGTCGGCCAGGTCTACGGCTTCAGCATGATGGAAGCCACCGGCCTGCCCAGCGGCACGGTATATCCAGCCCTGCGCCGCCTGGAGCGGGACGGTCTGATTCAGTCCCATTGGGAAAAGCAGCATGTTGCGGATGCCGAACAGCGCCCGCCGAGGAAATACTATAAGCTGACGCGCGCGGGCAGAGAGGTGCTAGAGGAATCCAGGAAGCGTTATCCGCTCCTGGCGAAAATCGAGTGAGCGGCCTAATTCTTAGCCTCGCGTCTGTGCTGGTTCCGCCCGCTTATCGCGGCGAGTGGCTGGCGGAATGGTGCGGCGAACTCTGGCATATCGAGCGAGCTGGCGGCGACGGAATGGCATTTTGTTTGGGCGCTTTTCGGGACGCATTCTGGCTTAGGCGAAACGCGCGGCTCCCGCGAGCCTACGGATCGCTGCTGATCGAGTATCAACGTGCGCCCGGACGAGTACCGGCGGCCAAGAGCCGTTTGCTAGATTCGCCGATCCGTTGTATTGCATTCCTCGGATTTCTCGCCGTGATGAGCCTGGCAGTGTACATGCTATTTGCCGTCCATCGTGTGGATCATCGATTGCTCGGCGGCCTGCTGTCGGTTGCTATCGGGGCATGCCTGGTCGTGCCTTCGGCCACGAGTCTTTCATTGGGGGATTATCCGGGCGAGCGTCACCGGTTTCGCCGCTGGCTTTTTCTCGCCACAAAAATGGCACTCCTTTTCCCGACCGTGATCTGTGGCGCACTCGATATTACGGGAGCTTTGAAACACATTGCTCCGCTTGCGATCCAGTTCACATTTCTGGGCATATTTCTGGGGGTCCGCTGGGCGCTGCTCGATCAGCGCCGCCGCTGTCCGGTTTGTCTCCGTCTACTAGCCAAACCCGTGCGCATTGGCGAGTCATCTCACACCTTTCTCGAATGGAATGGTATAGAAATTGCTTGTCTGGGGGGACACGGGGTGCTGCATGTGCCCGAGCGCCCCTCGATTTGGTCCAGCCGTCAGCGCTGGCTGCATTTCGACGCTTCCTGGAAAATCCTATTTTATGGCATCTGGTAGATCTGTGGTAGATCTGGGACAGACACCGCAACTCCCGAATCGGCTTGTTTAGCCCGCGCTTAAGCCCGGTGTCCGGCACGCGAATCGGGATTCGGAATTATGGTGTCTGTCCCGGATCTGCTTTTGGTAGGTCAGGAAAGTGTGGGCTTCGATCAGGGCGAGACGGTTTTCCGGTTCTTCGCTTTCGAACTGGCCGGCGAATTCGGTATAACCGCGTG
>JBOGMA010000653.1:0-3761 GCA_050746465.1 Acidobacteriaceae bacterium | reverse complement strand
CCCGGCAACGATGATTGCGGGCAGTTGTCGAGTTGGTTTGTCTTTGCGGCACTGGGTTTCTATCCGGTCAATGCGGCTACAGGCGTCTATGTCATCGGCAGCCCGCTGGTAAAGCATGCGAAACTCCATAACCCCGCCAATGGAACGAGCTTCTCCATCATCGCCGAGAATAACTCGCCGGACAATTTATATATCCAAAACGCAATGTTGAACGGAAAAGTATTGACACGTTCCTGGATTACCCATGCCGAAATCGTTGCCGGCGGAGAACTGCACTTTCACATGGGCAGTGAACCTGATAAAGAGTGGGCATCTGCTCCGTCCGATCGTCCGCCGTCTGGTCTGATTAAAAGCTGAACAAACTTCGGTGCCTATGAGTGACCATCCCCTTAGTCGGCATTATGAAAGGGAAGGTCGGTTCTTGAATCGCACATGACTTACACAAGGACTTTTGCGGATGGCAGCATCTTTCTCGTTCTGGAAATCTCGAATTCACACCTCAGCGCCGTGGCGCAGGCCCGTTCTCTCCTGCATCGCACTGCTTGTAATGCTTCTTTCTTCTGGATCCCATCTTCTATTTTGCGCAGTGCAATCCGAGGCTGCACAGGCCAGAGAACGAGCGAAGCGAATCGTATCGCAAATGACGCTTGCGGAAAAGATTTCGCAGCTTCATGGAATCCAGGACGCACAGCATTACAGAATTGTTCCGGGGATTGCCCGGCTCGGTATTCCTCCACTGCGCATTACCAACGGTCCAGCGGGTGTTGGTCCGGGCGGGGCCGGTCCGCAGCCGCGGGCAACAGCCCTGCCCGCACCCATCGCTTTGGCGGCGACCTTTGCCCCTCAAGCAGCGCGATCTTATGGCAGACTGGCAGGCGAGGAAACAAAGGCTCTGGGTTCCGATCTTCTCGAAGCTCCGGACGTTAACATTGTTCGCGTTCCGCAAAGCGGGCGAACCTTTGAAGCACTGGGCGAAGACCCCTGGCTGACGAGTCGCATCGCGATTGCCGAAATAGAAGGCATTCAAAGCGTCGGCGTCATGGCCAACGTCAAACATTTCGCCGCCAATAATCAGGAGACTCAGCGCGGTTCCATCAACGAAATCATTGGGGAGCGCGCTCTCCGGGAAATCTACCTGCCCGCGTTCAAATCTGCCGTGAAGAAAGCACACGTTGCCTCCGCTATGTGCGCCTATCCTCGGGTGAACGGAATGTTCAACTGCGCCAATAAGCCGCTTTTGAAAGGTGTGCTCAAAGGAGAGTGGGGGTTTGGAGGATTTGTTCTTTCTGATTTTGGAGCTGTCCACAGCACCGATGCCACCATACTGGCCGGGCTTGACCTTGAAATGCCGACAGGCAAATACTTCTCCTCGGCACTCCGGCAGGCCGTGCTCAGCGGCAGGGTGCCGATCGCCCGGATCGACGATGCTCTGGTGCGCCGATACACCGCAATGATCGAGTACGGACTATTCAGCCACCCGCCGATTCCGCGCGCGCCCTCCGATACCGTTCCCGCTCTTTGGCATGGAGCCGTCGCACGCCGGATCGCCGAAGAATCCATGGTGCTGCTCAAGAACCAGGGACACCTGCTTCCCTTGCATGCCGAAACGCTCAAGTCTGTAGCATTAGTTGGCCCTTGGGCAACGCATGCGACGACAGGCGGCGGCGGCAGTTCCTATGTAAACCCGCTGTATACGATCCGTCCACAAGACGGGATCTATTCTCACATGATGTCGCAGAGATCATTGCTGGTCCTTGACGGCTCGAACGTCGATGCCGCGGCATCTGCGGCCAGGAAGGCACAAGTTGCGATTGTAATGGCCGGTGATGAGGAAAGTGAAGGCATTGATCACTCCCTCTTTTTGCCGGAACAACAGGACAAGTTGATAGCTGCTGTCGCGGCGGCGAATCCAAAAACAATCGTCGTGCTTAAGACTGGATCGGCGGTCCTTATGCCATGGCTCGACCATGTAGCCGCGGTTCTGGAGGCATGGTATCCGGGCGAGGAGGATGGAAATGCAGTGGCGGATGTTTTATTCGGAGAAGCTGATCCTGGAGGCCGACTCCCTATCAGCTTTCCGGCACGCATCGAAGATACACTGGCACGGAATCCGGAACAATACCCAGGGCTAAATGACGAGGTGCGCTACAGCGAGGGGCTTGCGGTCGGATATCGTGGTTATCAGGAACGCCATGCCAAGCCTCTTTTCCCCTTTGGCTTTGGATTGTCCTACACGAATTTCCGGTACAGCGATTTCTCCGTTTCAAGGATCAGGAACGGTTCCGCGCTTGAGGTTGCAGTCCGCTTCCGAGTGACCAATACCGGAACCAGGCGGGGTTCGGATGTGGCTCAGATCTACGTGGGATTTCCTGACATCGCTGAAGGCAACGAGGCTCCGTTGCAGCTCAAGGGATTTCAAAGGGTGGACCTGGCCGCCGGCGAAACGAAAACGGTGAGGATTCTATTGGATCAAAGCTCATTTTCTTATTGGTCTGAAAAGCACCAGCAGTGGCAATGTGCAAAAGGCACATTTCGAATCGTGCTTGGAGCCTCATCGGAAAACGTACTCGATAGCGGAACGATGGATATTCCATGATTTGGAAGAGTTCCTGCTCGCTTTTCCTGTCACCACCAGCGCCTGCAAACACTCATAAGTAAGTTAGTTATCACATTATCAGGAGCCTTCCATGGACATAAACGATCATTCTGAGAGGCAATTGCCAACATCTCTTTCTCGTAGAGACTTTATTTCCCTCTCCGCTGCTTCCTTAGCCTCTTTCGCTATAGATTGCTCCCTGCGGGCCGAAACCGCTACAGCATCCGCGTCAGGCATCGGCATTTCGGATTCTGCAATTGAGCACGCGCAACGGCGAGCTGCGGCTATGGTGAGTCAGATGACTCTCGAAGAAGTTACCGGCCAGATGGTGAATGGCTCACAGGCTATAGCCAGGTTGAAGCTGCCTCGTTATAACTATTGGTCGGAAGCTCTTCACGGTGTCAATGTCGATGGGCCTGTCACTTCATTTCCGCAGCCGATTGCTCTCGGCTGCTCCTGGAGCCCGGAACTGGTGCACCGTGTGTATACGGCCGTCTCTGATGAAGCACGGGCGTACCACAACAAGACAGGCAATGGCCTGACGTTCTTTTCCCCCGTGACCGTGAACATGGGATTGCGCGACCCTCGTTGGGGCCGGGTGAACGAAAACTTCAGTGAAGATCCCTTCATGGTCCAGATCCTGGGAGTAGAGGCAACCCGCGGGATGCAGGGTGATGATGCCCGATACCTGAAGACTATCTCCTGCGCCAAGCATTTCGCCTGCAACGATACAGATGACGATCGCGATTATGCGGATGCGGCTCCGGACTTACGCAGCTTCTGGGAGTATTACACGCGTGGCTTCGAGGCTTGTGTGCGGCAAGGAAAAGTTTTCAGTGTGATGGCCGCATATAACTCCCTATGGGGCGTCCCATGCCCGGCCAGTCATCTCCTGCTCACGGAAATCCTTCGCGACCGCTGGGGCTTCAGGGGCTATGTTGTTTCCGACTGTGACGCTGTTGCCGATATTTATGAGACCCATCATTATGTGCAAACTGCGCCGGAGGCTGCTGCTCTGGCCGTCAAAGCCGGCTCCGATCTGAACTGCGGCAACACATTTTCTCGGTACCTGATGCAGGCACATCAGAATCAGTTGGTCTCCGAGGGAGCAATACGCACTGCCCTGACCCGTGTTCTCACCGGGCGCTTCCTCCTGGGTGAATTC
>JBOGMA010000652.1:0-5920 GCA_050746465.1 Acidobacteriaceae bacterium | reverse complement strand
GATCCATTCACGTTTTCGGAGAAGACAAGCCCGCCCACGCCCGCGACCGCATCGGCTACATGAGCCACGCACCCATGCTCTACGACGAGCTCTCCGCCACCGAAAACCTCCGCTACTTCGCCGGCCTATACCGAGGCCGCACCTGCCTTTCACCCGAAGCCGCACTCCACTCCGTCGGCCTCGACCCCGAGCTCACCCGCCCCACCGGCCAATATTCCCAGGGAATGCGCCAGCGCGCCTCCCTTGCCCGAGTCCTGCTCCCCCAGCCAGACCTTCTCCTGCTCGACGAGCCCTTCTCCAACATGGACGCCGCCAGCGCCCGCCAAATGCTCGACCAAATCGACCACCAGCGCGCCCAGGGAAAAACCATCCTCCTCACCACCCATCAGCGCGAACTCGCCGAACCTCTCGCCTACTTCATCCTCACCCTCCAGTCCGGTGCAGTAGAGTCTTTCCAGGCGGTAGGGTCATGATCAGTGAACGGAGGTATTCCCGATCATCGGGAGGGCCACGGAATTTCGCGCCAGAAGACATGCGGCGAAGCGGCGTGTGCCTGGACGGCCAGTCCCAGGCGGCGCATGCATGAGCAAGACAAATGCCGCCCGCTACCTCGACTCACTCGGCATCCACTACGAGCTGCGCGAGTACACCGTCACACCCGAAGAATTTTCCGCAATCGTCGTGGCCGAAAAAATCGGCCTCCCGCCCGAGCAGGTCTTCAAAACCCTGCTCTGCGCAACCAGCGAACGCGAACACGTCTTCGCCGTCGTCCCCGGCTCCGACGAACTCGACTTCAAAAAACTCGCCCGCGCCTGCGAAACCCGCAAAACCGAAATGGCTTCCCTCAAAGAAGTCGAGCCCCTCACCGGCTACGTTCGCGGCGGCGTCACCGTCTTCGGCGCACGCAAACCCTTCCCGGCCTACGTGGACGAAACCATCGAGCTTTTCGACGTCATCTCTGTCTCCGCCGGCACGCGTGGCCTGCAGCTTGTGCTCTCCCCGCAGGACTACCTCCGCGCCGCCAACGCCACCGTCGCACCTCTCACCAAAGATGCCCACCCCGAGGTGCACGCGTGACCCCAAAGGCAACAGAATCAGCAGCACTCGAAGGGCGCGAAGCGCGCTCGCCTGGACGGCCAGTCCCACCATATTTTCTCCTGCACTTCCTCAAAGACCTCCGCATCGAGTGGCGCTCCCGCGACGCCATCAACTCCATGCTCTTCTTCTCGCTGCTCGTGGTGGTCATCTTCTCACTCGCCTTCGACCCCACCCGCGAACTTTCCCGCGAAATCGCTGGCCCCATCATCTGCGTCGCAATTTTGTTCGCCGCCGTCACCGCGCTCAACCAGACCTGGGCCCGCGAACTCCGCAACAACGTGCTGGAAGCGCATCGAATGAGCCCCGCCCCCGCATCCTCGCTCTTCATCGGCAAGGTACTCGCCAACTTCCTCTTCGTCAGCGTTATTGAGCTGCTCCTCACCCCGCTCTTCGCCATCTTTTACAACCTCAGCCCGCTCGGTAACGGCTGGCTGCTGCTGCTCGCCGTCCCTCTCGGAACCTGGGCCATCCTCGTTAACGGAACCTTCTTCGCCGCCCTCTCCATCCGCTCCCGCAATCGCGAACTGCTGCTTCCACTCATCCTGTTCCCCATCTTCATGCCCGCGCTGCTGTCGATGGTCCTGGCCATCACCGCCATCCTCACCGGAGACACCCCACCCAACCTCTGGATCAAAATGCTCGCTGGCTACGACGTGATCTTCACCGCCATCAGCCTCCTGCTGTTCGAAACTATCCTCAACGCCGAATGACCCCCACTCCGTGAACATGCTGACTGAGTGAAGCATCTGCGGCCTGCCTCCACGGGCGAATTCCGGCGCCACCCCGAAATTTGTCAAGAGGGCAATTTCCAAGTTGCTGTTTCTAAGCCGAATAAAGCTCCTGAGAAATGCATTTGAATTATTCCAACCTGCTATCCTGAATGAGTAGGACAAAATTCACTTTCAAGCAGGGGCGCAGCCACAAGCTGCGCCCTACGCTTTCTGAGCCTGAGCTAACCCCTTTGTTTACAGGATCAATTCCCGTAACTCCTTTGTTTGCAGGATCGACTTTAGCTAAGTCCTTTGTTTACAGGATCAACTCGAAACTTTTTTGAACCGGAATCGCTCCGCCATCAGGGTTGGCAGATTGTTCCATTCGAAGAGACATGGGATCCACAACCTCCTAACTAATTGAAAAAGGCTGACTTGCGCGCAAGTCATTGAAAAATGCTGACTTACGGGTGCCAACCACCCCTAACCGCAACAAAATAAAGGAAAATGGGAGAAAAATCTGCACGAGGTCGCACATGTCAAAAGAAATGGCCACCCCATCGGGGGTGGCCACGATCCTCACTGAACGCTGATCGCTGATCGCTGATCGCTAGACTTTAGGCTCAAGCCCATCCAGAATCTCGAGGAAGCTGTCATCCACGGTCCGATTCTTGGAAATGGCCTCGGCCAGAGGAATGCTCTCGATCTTCGTCCCGTGCAGCACCACCAGCCGTCCGAACTCGCCCTTGTGGACCAGGTCAATCGCCGCCAGTCCGTAGCGGGTCGCCAGCATGCGGTCGTAAGCCGTCGGAGTCCCCCCGCGCTGCGTATGGCCCAGGTTTACCGAACGGGTTTCGTAGCCGGTCTTCTTCTCGATCGCTTCCGCCAGCGCCGCGGCAACACCGCTCAGCTGCGCATGCCCAAACTGGTCGACTTTGGTGCCCACCGTCGCCTGCCCGCCGCTGGGCAGCTTGGCGCCCTCGGCCACCACAACAATGCCGTACTTCTTCCCGTGGTCGTGGTTGTACTTCAGGAGCTTGCACACGTGATCCAGATCAATCGGCTTTTCCGGAACCAGAACCACATGCGCGTTTCCGGCAACGCCCGCCGTCAGGGCAATCCAGCCCGCATCGCGCCCCATTACCTCGCACACAATCACGCGGTTGTGCGACTCAGCCGTAGTGTGCAGCCGGTCAATGGCCTCGGTGGCAATGCTCACCGCTGTATCAAACCCGAAGCACACATCGGTCCCGTTCAGGTCGTTGTCAATCGTCTTGGGAACACCCACTCCCGGCACGCCCTTCTCGATCAGCGCGTTGGTCACCGACTGCGTATCGTCTCCGCCAATCGCGATCAGCGCATCGAGCTTGTTGGCCTTGAGGGTGGTCACGCACTTGTCGAGCCCGCCTTCAATTTTGCGAATGTTCGTCCGCGAAGTCCGCAGAATGGTGCCGCCCTTGGTGATAATCCCATCCACGCTCTCCAGCGTCAGCGGAACCGTGGTGTTCTCCAGCACGCCGCGCCAGCCCTCAATAAAGCCCACAAACTCATCGCCGTAATGGAGGATTCCCTTGCGCACCACTGCGCCAATCACGGCATTCAATCCCGGGCAGTCACCGCCGCCGGTCAACAAACCTACTCGCATCGCTTTATGCTCTCCTGTAAAGTTGTTCAATTCGATGATAAAGGCGCGGCGCGGCATTTCAAAATTCGAGAGCACACCAGTATCTCTCCCCTGCCGCGGGGAATCCTAACCACGGATGCCTGTTCCAGCAAGAACTCTGGGAGCCCTCAAACTACGCATGCGCGCGTCACTCATCGCGCGCGCCGTGCGGTTGCCCGTGCAGGAGTTCATCCATACCCAGGGCGTCAGCAGCGCCGTGCTGCTGCTTGCCGCGGTTGTCGCGCTGGTCTGGGCCAACTCGCCCTGGAGACAGTCCTACCACCAAACCTGGCATACCGTCGTAACACTCTCCGGCCTTCGCCTCTCGCTCGACGCGTGGATCAACGACGCCATGATGGCCGTCTTCTTCTTCCTCATGGGCATGGAGATCAAGCAGGAGATCGTTCACGGCGAGCTCTCCACCTTCCGTCGCGCCGCCCTTCCGGTCTTTGCCGCGCTTGGCGGAATGATCGCCCCCGCGCTCATCTACACGGCATTCAACTACGGCCAGCCCACTGCCCACGGATGGGGCATCCCCATGGCCACCGACATCGCCTTCTCCCTCGGCGTGCTCGCATTGATCAAAGGCATCCCGTCGGAACTGAAGGTCTTCCTGCTCACCCTCGCCATAGCCGACGATATCGGAGCCATCATCGTCATCGCCTTCGCCTACACCAGCGCCTTGCATTGGCACTACCTGCTCATCGCCGCCGCTCTCATCGCCATTATCCTTATCTGCCGCAGAATCGGCTTTGGACGCCAGGTCTTCTACACCATCATCGGCGTCCTCGTCTGGTTCGCCGTCCTGCGCTCAGGCGTTCACCCCACCATCGCCGGAGTCATCCTCGGCCTGCTCATGCCCGCCACCTCCTCCGTCTCTCTTGAGGAATTCCGCGACCTCAGCACCGACACCATCGAAGAATTCCGCGAGGCGCACTCGGCTGGAGACACCGCCCGCGCCAATCGCCTTCTCGGCGCGCTCGACTACTTGGTCCGCAACACCGAATCCCCCGCCGAGCGAGTCACCCGCAAGCTCAACGACTGGGTCGCCTTCCTGGTGCTGCCGCTCTTCGCGCTCGCCAATGCCGGAGTCGCATTTTCCGCCGAAGGATGGCGGTCGTTCGCTCACAGCCCAGTCGCCTGGGGTATCGTCCTCGGCCTTGTCGCCGGAAAGCCGATCGGCATTCTCGCAACCTGCTGGCTCACAACAAAGCTCGGAATCGCCCAGATCCCGCCGTCCATCCGCTGGCGGCAACTCGCCTGCGTGGCCGTGCTCGCCGGCATCGGCTTTACTGTGTCGCTCTTCATCGGAGGACTCTCCTTCACCGGCGCTGCCCCGCTGAATGCCTCCAAGATCGCCATTCTGGTCGCTTCGCTGGTCTCCGGCTCAGCCGGTTTTGTACTGCTGAAAAGCACTGCGTCTCAACCGAAAGTATGAGACGCCCCTCCGCTTCGTTGCGATATCTTCATATCAGTCACCGGGAATGAAGACCAGCTTCATCATGAGCCGTCCAATCGCTGCCGCCGCGGCATCCGTGCTAGCGGCCACACTATTGCTGGCTGGCTGTCACTCTCGCAGCGGCCTCCCAAAGCCCTCCTCGCCGGAGTACGCAAAGCTCGTCTCAACCTTTTACGTCGGCCTTTCAGCCCTCCAGGTCGGCGATGACGTGCGCGCCCAGAGCAGCCTGCAGCAGGCCACGCAAATCGCTCCCGGCGAGCCCGCATCCTGGGCCAATTGGGGAATTCTGGCCCTGCGCCAGCGCAACTTCGATCCCGCGGCCGAGCGCTTCGACCGCGCCCGCGAACTCGATCCCAACAACGCCCAGATGTACTACCTGCTCGGCTTGCTCGGCAGCGCGCAGGGCAATTCGCAGCAGGCCATCACCAACTACCAGAAGGCCGTAAAGCTCGACCCCAGGAACCTGCGCGCCCTCTACGCTCTTGCTCTGGAAACCGAGCGCCAGCAGGCCCCCGGCTATGAACAGCAGTTCCAAAAGCTGATCCAGCAGATTCTAGCTGCCCAGCCCAATAACCTCGCCGCCCTGCTTGAACTAAGCCGAATCTCCGCCAAGCAGGGAGACGCCGCCACGCTCCGCTCCGCAGTCCAGAGCATCGCCGCGCAAAGCGCCGATTGGCCTGCCGATATCAAGCAGCAGCTTGCCGATCTTCGGAAGGCGGCCTCCGGTCCGGATGTCCACTCGGCCGCCACCCGCAGCATCTTTCTTCGCAATGTATTAATGCAGCTTCCGTCCTTCCGCAACGATCTCGCCCAGATCAAGCCCGCACCCGGCGACGAAGCTCAACCCTTCACCCACTTCCTCCGCCTGCCCTCGCCGTCCTCCACGCCCGCTCAGCCGGACACCCAGCTTACCTTTACCCAGCAACCCATCCCGAATCTCAATCAGCATTGGGCATGGATCGGAGCCGTTTCGCTCACCGGAGAGGGCCC
>JBOGMA010000651.1:0-3993 GCA_050746465.1 Acidobacteriaceae bacterium | reverse complement strand
GTGTTGTAGCCTTCAACCATTACTTCAATTTCTTCACCGATGTGCTTGGCATAATTAGCTCTCTGAATCTCTCTCTGCCGCTCCAACAACACCTGCAGCCGCGTCGATTTCTCCCCCTCCGCAATCGAATCCGCCATTCCTACCGCTGGAGTATTTGGACGCGGTGAATACTTGAACGCAAACACGCCGTCATACTGGACCTCGTCCAGCAGCCCGATTGTTTCTTCAAAATCCGAACCCGTCTCGCCCGGAAACCCGACAATAATGTCCGTCGTCATGCTGATCGCCCGCTTCGCCGACTTGATCCAGCCAATCCGCTCCAGGTACCACTCCCGCGTATACTCGCGCTGCATCAGATGCAGCACCCGCGAAGACCCGCTCTGCACCGGCAGATGCACATGATCGCAAAGCGTGGGGACCGCGTCAATGGCCTCGACAATCTCCGGCGTAAAGTCCCTCGGATGCGAAGTTGTAAACCGAACCCGCCGAATCCCGGCAACCTCCCCAACCGCCGCCAGCAATTCCGCGAACGTCCGCTTCCCTTCCGGGTCGCGGTACGAATTTACGTTCTGCCCCAGCAGTTGGATCTCCGTAAATCCGGAATCGGCCATCCGCCGCGCCTCCGCCAGCACCGAAGTCGAAGTCCGGCTGCGCTCCTTGCCGCGCGTAAACGGAACCACGCAGTAGGCGCAGAACTTATCGCAGCCCTCAATAATTGTGATGTATCCGCGATGCGGATTGGACCGCGCCGTAAACTCCGTCTCAAACGTTTCTTCGGTCTGCCGATCGTCCAGGCCGGTAATGCGCTCCTCGCCCCGCTCCAGCCGCGCCAGCATTTCCGGCAGCTTGCGATACGATGCCGACCCGGAAACCAGCGAAACATAGGGCGCGCGCTCAAAAATCTTCTCGCCTTCCTGCTGCGCCACGCACCCCAGCACCCCAAACCGCTTCCCTTGCTTATGGAGCTTTTTGTAGTCGTTCAGCCGGTTGAAGACCTTCTGCTCCGCCTTATCGCGAATCGAGCAGGTGTTGTACAGAATCAAGTCCGCGTCTTCTTCGTTCTCCACCTGCCGATAGCCCTGGTGCTGCAGCGTCCCAATCACCTTCTCCGAGTCGTGAACGTTCATCTGGCAGCCGAACGTTTCGATGTAAAAGGTCTTGGCAGGGGTCTCGACAGCGGCTTCAAAGGACGGCATGGTGATCTCAACTCAAGTATACAAGCGGCCCTCACAAACCGGACGAGACCGTTCCGAATCGCCATTTGCAATTTGCTGGACGCATAGCTCGGTGCTCACGCGGTTACGCCCGCCACGCTTGGAGGCATAGAGCGCGTCGTCGCTTCGCTTGAGCAGCGTGGCCACCGAATCCTTCGGGTACCGCATTGCGATTCCGATGCTGACCGTGACGCTCACCGGCTCCGGAAGCCCGGTCATCGCTTCTATCTGTGTGCGCAACCGTTCCGCGATTGACTCGGCCCGGTCCAGCCGCTGACCCCGCAGCAGCATCACAAACTCCTCTCCGCCGTACCGCGCCACTTCATCGGCGGAGCGCGTATTTGCCGAGAGCAGTTTGCTCACGCGGCGGATCACCTGGTCGCCCATCGCGTGTCCAAACTCATCATTGATTCGCTTGAAGTGGTCCAGGTCGATCAGCAGCACCGCCATCGGCTCCTGCCGGCGGTCATAGCTCTGAATCTCCTGTTTCAGGACCTCATCGAAGGCCCGGCGGTTCATCAGCCCGGAAAGGCCGTCCGTCGTCGCCATTAAATGCAGGTCGCGCCGTTGCGCGCAGACCGCCAGCCACACAACCGAAAAACAGACGCTCATGCCCAGCAGAAAATTGAAGCAGCTATAAAATGCCTGCGCCGGAACCGGATGGAGGCGGTCGGGGCTGGGCGGCCAGATGAAACTTGTCCCAATCCAGCAAAGCTGAAACGCTCCATAACCGGCAAACCCCCAACCCGCCACCTGGGCCGGGTAGCGAAGCGCCAGGTTGGATTGCCGGAATAGAACCGTCGCGC
Source organism: Acidobacteriaceae bacterium (assembly GCA_050746465.1). GTDB lineage: Bacteria > Acidobacteriota > Terriglobia > Terriglobales > Acidobacteriaceae > Silvibacterium. The sequence continues at coordinate 1,973 of JBOGMA010000651.1, read as the reverse complement.
TTAACGCGGCCACAGTCGCGATTGCAATGGAGCGCACCACGATCCGCATACGAATATCAGGCGACATATATGTGTATTGCAGATAGAGCAGAAACTGTTCGGCCGCCAGCATCACGCCCAGGGCAATATATCTGCGCCGCGATCGAAGCACGGAGGCAATCGACTGGTGCAGCAGCAAAAACGCGGACAAGATTGCCTCATTGGCAACCACAATCGTCAGAAAGTCCGGGAGATAGGAAATACTGGCGAACAGCAGCGAAGCCAACAGCGCGTTGGCCAGCGCTCCAACGATCCACCATAATCCGCGAACCGCGTACCTGCTGCGCGCAATCGCCGTGCAGCCAATCAGCGCCGCCAAAAGGCTGAGGCTGTAGGCCGCTATCATCACCCGGATCGACATCCTCGAGCCGCTCCCTCCCGGCCTGCCAGCCGCGAAACTTCTGTCCGCGCCGGGAGACCACGGGCCAATCTCCATCAATTCGGGCCCGGTCCGCAGTACGCTCGCTGCGCCGTGGACTTCATATCTGTCTTCGGCAAAAACCAACTTTCCAATAGGAGCAGCGAACCCTCGCAGGTGCGAGTTAATCTCAGCCTGACGTTATCTAAGCCCACAGTCTTTCCGCTATCCACGAAATAGCGCCGCCGCCCCACTCCTCGGCTATCTATTCTTTCTGCCGCCAATGCGGTAGCATTTCCTGTTCATCCCCGACTTTGGGAAAGGATTCCCCCATGAGCGCTGTCGAGCAGGCAATGAATATGCCGAGCATGCCCACCGTCGCCAAGCCTCGCGGCATCACCTTCGTCCAATGACCACCGGCAAGTTGGAACCCCTCGCGCACGGCGCGTTCAACCGCTGCTTCGGCTGCGGACAGGCCAATCGCACCGGCCTTCGCCTCAAGTTTTTGGTCGACGAGCAGCACACCATCGTCTGCCGGGTCCGTCTTCCGCGCCGGTTCGAAGGCCCTTCCGGACACGCTCACGGCGGCGTCATCGCCACCTTGCTTGACGAGGCCATGAGCAAAGCCAATCGCCAGTTCGGCATTCTCGCCATGACCCGCCAATTGGAAGTGGATTACCTCAAGCCCGTTCCCCTCACTACGCCGCTCACGCTCACAGGCCGCCATACCGAAGCATCTGGAAGGGTCCACCGCTGCGAAGCCGAAATCACCGACGAATCCGGCACAGTCCTCGCCCGTTCCAAAGCCGTCTTCCTCACCGTCGATCCCGGCATGTTGAATCGCAAAGTGCCAAGCGCTCGAAAGAGCATGGTGAACGAAAAATGAGCCGCCCCGCGCGCAAGTGGATATTGCTCTGTCTCGCGCTGTTGCTTATGGCCAGCGCGAGCTACTTCGAGTGGCATGCTATAGACGCAGCATTTACGGCTGGAGATGTCGCCGGACCCGATGTGCAGCAAGATCAGCAAGCGATACGAGAGTTGGAACATCAGGCCAACATCTATACCGCAGAAGCCGTGGTTTGCGTTGTTCTAGCGTCATTCTCCCTTGGAACTGCTATTCGGCGCGGCAATTGGAAACATTCGGTAGCCGCATATATCGGAGCTTTTCTTGTCTGTCCGACCGTTTCATTCCTGCCGATTTACATACGCATCCGCCTCCACATGTGATAAGTAGATCCTCGCCGCAACTGCTAAAATAAAGGTTCACAGCGAACTATCGAGGCGCGCCGTCAGGCCCATCGGGCCGACGAATCAGCGCTCACCACAGGAGAACCACCATGACCGACCAGGCATCCACCAACGGCAACTACGCCCAGAACCAGTCCGCCCTCCGCCTCAAGACCGGCCTCGCCGAAATGCTCAAGGGCGGCGTCATCATGGACGTGATGAGCGTGGAGCAGGCCAGCATTGCCGAGCAGGCCGGAGCCGTAGCCGTCATGGCGCTTGAGCGCGTGCCAGCCATGATTCGCGCCGAGGGTGGCGTGGCCCGCATGGCCAAGCCCAGCCTCATCAAGGA
>JBOGMA010000650.1:0-3874 GCA_050746465.1 Acidobacteriaceae bacterium | reverse complement strand
CGCATCTTCAACGCGCGCCAGGGCGTCTGGATGGGATGGGAACGTAAGCGCGGCAAGCTGCTCGACTTGAATAAGTACCTGCGCGGCGAGTTCGACGCCTTCCCCGTCAAAGCCGGCAATCTCTCCGTCCTCTCGCATGTGCAGTACATCATCACGCTGGACTCCGACACGCAGCTTCCGCGCGGCACCGCCGCCGCCATGGTCGGAGCCATCGCCCATCCGTTGAACCGTGCCGTCATCGACCCGACGCTCCGCATCGTAACCGCCGGGTACGGAATCCTCCAGCCGCGCGTCGGCGTCAGCGTGCATTCGGCAACACGTTCGCGTCTTGCTGCGCTCTATTCCGGAGAAATCGGCCTCGATATTTACACCCGTGCCATCTCGGACGTTTACCAGGACCTCTACGGCGAAGGCAGCTTTACCGGCAAGGGTATTTACGAGGTCAACGCACTTTATGCCGTACTCGAGCAGCGATTCCCGCGCAATTCCCTTCTCAGCCACGACCTTATTGAAGGCGCCTACGCCCGCGCCGGTCTCACCACTGACATTGAAGTCATCGACGACTATCCCTCGCACTACAGCGCCTACGCCCGCCGTCAGCATCGCTGGGTGCGCGGCGACTGGCAAATTGCGCAGTGGCTCTTTGGCCGCGTGCCCGACGAGTCCGGACGTTTCGTTCGCAATCCCATCTCCACCATCTCGCGATGGAAAATCTTTGACAACCTTCGCCGCTCGCTCGTCGAACCCCTCACGCTCATCCTGCTCGTCGCCGGATGGTTCGGCCTCCCCGGAGGCGCGCTCTACTGGACCCTGGTCACCGTCTTCCTGCTTCTCGCCCCCACCCTCGTCCACCTTACTTTCGGTCTGGTCCGCGTCTTCTTCAGCGAGCACAAAACCCGCGTCCTCGACGCCTTCACCGGATTCGGTCAGGCCATCTTCATCGCGATACTCAATCTCGCATTCCTGCCGCACCAGACCATGTTCTCGCTGGACGCGATCATTCGCTCGCTCGTCCGCCGCTTCGTCACCGGCCAGCGCCTCCTCGAATGGGAAACCGCCGCCCAGGCCGAATCCACCAAAGCAAAAGTCACACCCGTTGACCGCTACCTCGCCGCAAGTTCCATGTTCGCCATCGTCATCGCCATTCTGCTGGCGGTCGTTCGCCTGCGCTCGCTCGCCGTTGCCGCACCTATCCTGATTCTCTGGGCCTTCGCCGGCGTCATCTCCATCTGGCTCAACCGGCCGCCCCGCGAGGAAAGAAAACCCCTCGCCTCGCGCGATGAAGCGTTCCTGCTCCAACACGCGCTCCTCATCTGGCGATACTTCTATGAGTACGGCGGAGCCCGCCACAATTACTTCATCCCCGACAACGTCGAAGAAAACGGCCTCTTCGAAGCCGCCCGCGTTTCGCCCACCAACTTCGGCCTGCTGCTCAACGCGCGTCAGGCCGCGCTTCGCTTCGGCTTTCTCTCCGTTCCTGAATTCTGCGATCTCACCCAGCAGAGCTTCGCCTCCATGGACCGCCTGCCCAAATACCGCGGCCACCTCTACAACTGGTATGACACGCACTCGCTGGAGCCGCTCCCTCCCGCCACCATTTCATCCGTAGACAGCGGCAACCTTGTCGCTTCGCTTTACACGCTGCGCACCGGAACCGATGCGCTTCTCCGGACTCCGCTGCTGCCGCCCGCCCTGTTTCGCGGTTTGCGAACCCACTGGCAAATGCTGAAGCAGCACGCCGACATCCCGCCCGAAATTGCCGCCCGCGAATTTCCTGCACCCACTACAGACCTGGCCCAACTTTGCGCCTGGGTACTCGAAACCCTCGCCCTGCCCGCTGTTCAGAGCATTCCCGAGTACACCGATCCGTCTCCCAACCAGTCCGCATGGTGGCTCAACGAAACACGCGCGCGCCTGCGCGCCATCGCCGCGCTGCTCACAGATTACCTGCCGTGGCTGCTTCCCGAGTTCACTGCCCTGCGCGAAATCACGGACCTGCAGCTTGAAGAACTCCTTGCGCCACCGCTCAGAAATGCTCCCAGCCTTGTTGCGAAACTTGAAGACCGCCTCACCCGAACCACAACCAACTCGGAATTTCACAACGCCCTGGTCGAAAAGCTGCGCGCCCGCCTCCCACAAGCCCGCAAACGCCTGTCGGACCTCGCCGCTCGCGTCCACTCCATTGCGAATGAAGCCTTCAACAAAGCTGAAGCTATGGACTTCGCCTTCCTTGTCCAGAAGAGCCGGCAATTACTTTCCATCGGCTACGAGGTCAACACCGGCAAGCTGCTTGAGGCCGCCTATGACATGCTCGCATCCGAGGCTCGCATCGCAACCTTCATCGCGGTTGCCCGCGGTGACCTGTCGCATCAGAGCTGGTTCAAGATGGGGCGCGCTCATACTTCGGCCTTCGGCTGCTTCATCCTGCTCTCATGGACCGGCACCATGTTCGAATACCTCATGCCGTCGCTCTGGATGCGCAGCTATCCGGACACTCTGGTCGCGCGCTCGCTCTCCTCCGCCGTCGCAATTCAACGCCGCTTCGCCGGACGATTCGGTATCCCCTGGGGCATCTCCGAATCCGGTTATGGCAAAACCGACGACGCTGGCCACTATCACTATCAGGCGTTTGGAATCCCGCAGATCGCCCTCAAATGGGACGCTGACGCCGGCCCGGTCATCTCGCCGTACTCCACATTTCTTGCGCTCGGCATCGATCCCAACGCCGCGCTCCGCAACCTGCATCGCATGGCCAAGGCCAAATGGGTCGGAGCCTACGGCTTCTATGAGGCCGCTGATTTTTCTGAATCAAGAAAGAAGCCGGTACTCGTCCGCGAATGGATGGCCCACCATCAGGGCATGGCACTTCTCGCCATCCTCAACCTGCTCCAGGACAACGCCGCGCAGGAGTGGTTCCACGCGAACCTTCTGTTCCAGGCCAACCAGCTCCTACTGCAGGAAAAACCCGTCCGCACCGCCGCCCTCAAAGCCCTCGAGAAGCAAAGCCGCCAGTCGTAAACCAGCAGCCCCTTGCGCTCAAGTCATCACGGCGCAGAGTGCAGAAATGATGATCGCAACGGCATCTTCCACACAAGTAACAAGGCTAGCTCTTAGTATCTGAGCCCAGAACCCTGAGCCCTATGCCCTGAGCCCCTTGTCTTTAAGGCTTTCCATGGTGAGACGAAGGTGGCAGCATGCCGTTGGCGCGCAGATACGCGGCCTCCTGGCTATAGTGATCGTCCCAGTCTCCGGCGAGCGCCAGGACCGATGCCGCTGCGGACATCGTTCGTCCACCATAAAATGGCACTTGCCCGCTCAGCTTGGAGTCGTTGAAATTTTCCAGCGCCTTGCTGCAGTAGTCGAATGAGCTCTTGAGCGAAGCCACCAGATCCGCCTTGGGCGAGCTGGCCGTGAGACTGCTTTTCGGCGCCTCAGGAGCGCCCGTCAGCCAATGGCACGCCATTCGATTGGAGTTGCCGATATGCAGCACGATTCCGCCAAACGTCCGCGAGCCTTCCGTAGGCTTGAAGTTGTATTTATCGGCGGGCATCTGCTCAGCCGCTGCGGCCATTTTGCTTGACGATCGTTGCAGCGAAGCCTTCAGCGCGTCAGTCACCGGGTTTGACGACTGCGCCCGCCCAACTGTCGGCAACAGAAGAATGGTTGTGGTGAGAACAGCAACAGACAGCGTACCGGACTTGAGCACTTTCATCCCTGCCTCCCTTGCTTCGAAACCATGGCTGAACAGCCCGAAACTCTCTCACCCTGGCGAGGATGCTTCCTACTCCGTCGTCACCAACTCCGCCGCCGGAACCAGCATGTCTTCCTTGCGCATCACCAGGTTCGTCGCGTTCAGGCTCGCCAGCTCAAATCC
>JBOGMA010000649.1:0-4289 GCA_050746465.1 Acidobacteriaceae bacterium | reverse complement strand
GTTGTCAATACCGGCTCGCCATTCGCCAGCAGGCCGATGCCGTGACCACTGCTGGTATTGCTTTCCATCAATTTGACAAAGAGTGAGCTGTCGGATTGCCCGTCCACTCATCAGCGCCAGCGCCGGGTAGAAATAAACCATGTCGATTTGATCGTCCGGATACGAAGGGGATATCCTCATCGCCGCAGATGCGCTGCGATGGTTGTACCCCTCCGGAATGGCGAAATCGGGAACGATTACCCATTTCGTGTTGTTTTCGATGATGGCTTCCCAGTTAGCGCTGCGCGCCGCGAGGCAAGCTTCGTCCTCTTCTGAGAGTTGGAATTGGCGCCTCATCAGCCCTCCGTGGGTTCCTTTGACAGGGTCTGGAATCTTTCCACCTCGCAACGGTGAAACTCGACCACCTGGTCCGGTTTTATTGGTTCCACCCTCCCGCCGTGGAACTTCTCGGAAAGCAGATACTTGTCCGGAGTCTTGCCCACAAGCGCAAGAATCTCCTTGCCCGTCATCGAGTGCACGTGAACGGTGAATTTCTCCTTGTCGATGCGAATCCGGTAGCTTTTCGCTTTGCGGGGCTTCTTTTGTGCTTTCACCCAGTCCTCAAGGTCAATCAACTCCTCCAGGATCTCCTCTTCCAGTTCAATCACTTTTTCCACTTCCTTCTCTTGGTGCATTTTTTCTTCGTTCATACTGTTCTCCTTTCAAAATAAAGTTCCTTAACTGCCAGTCAGGTGTGAATCGGAATCTCGACCACCGGCTTCAACGGCTCCAGGATCGTCGGATAGCGCTGCAGAATCTTGTTGTACAGATCGTGGGTGTTTTTCGCGGTGACGGTGATGACTAGCGCATAGGGAATCTTGTCGGCGGAAGTTGCATTGCGCCCGCCAATTCGCGCGCTGTAATGAACATCGAACACCGGGTTGCGAAGACCTTTGGCGCGCATGGAGCGCGATTTGTGCAGTGTTGTTTCCCAGCGGTGGGCATCCGTGCGAAGGTCTACTTCCTCCACAAAAATGTCTTTTGCCTGAAAGAAATGTCCGGAATCGGCGTGCTGCTGCCTCGCACTTTTGCGTTTCTTGTCGTGCGGGCGAAACCGCACTTCCGAGCCGCTGCGTGTGTAATTGAGCGGGTCTTGCGGATCAGTGAGCGTTGCAAAACAAAATGTCGCAGAGATCTCCACTATGCCCGTCAATTGGTCGGCAGGAATCGGGATTTGCATGCGTACCCAGCTCGCGGGCCGAAGCTCGCCTTGATAAACGATGTGCGCGGAATGGTCATCGGTTAGTGCGATTGCATCCACGGCTGTGGGTATGCGGCCCCAGCCGACCTCAGCACGGTCGTGACCACCGTCCTCGCAGGTGTGAAGAAGCAACGCCTTGATCGCCAGCGGTGTCAGCACATTGCCGAAATGTGCGCGCAGGCCCAGCGCTGTGCGCAAAGCTGTGGGAGCGGCAAAACTGGTGCCTGTGATCGGCATCGCCGACCCTGGCTTTTCCGCGTTAAGTACCCAGTACGGTTCTTTGCTGGAGCCGCCAAAAGCGAGTCCGTCCGGTTTGACGATCCCAGGGCTCCTGCCTGGACCGATTGAACTGTAGCTCGCCCGCTTCCAGCCGGAGCCGACGCGATCACAGCCTCCGATGGAGAGTGCATTCACGCAGTCCGAAGGCGTCTGAATCCGCGCGTTTCCAGAAGGCCAGTCCTCTTCGCCGGTATTTCCCACGGCGATTGTGGGAAGCGTCATGCCATGCGCGAACAACTGATCGAGCACTGCCGTCCAGGCATGAACATCATCGTCCTCGATTGCCATATCCGGTCCGAGGCTGATGTTAATGAAATCGTAGTGCGGCCTTGACTCCAGAACATCCTGAATACGCTCCAGCACCGTGTACAGCTCCGCCTGGTCGTCCTTCCGTGTCTCCGCATCGAGAACCCGGTAGTGATCGACGCTGGCATAGGGGCGATCAGCGGTAACGCCGTTCTGGAGGGGACCAAAGAGCAGGGCCGATGTAACAGCCGTGCCGTGGCTCTGGAATTCAAGGACAGCGTCGCCGAGATTCTTTGTTTTCTTCCGGGCGACCCAGGGGTCAAGTTTCGCGTCGGATCTCACGCCGCCATCGAAGACTGCGACACGAATATCAGGATCGACCGGACCATCTTTGGGGAGGCGGCATGCGAACGGGGAGAATCCTGGCGTCGCGCGCACGATCGGGCGGAATTGCCGGAGGCGGGGCATTTCACGCGCGACACGCAGAAACGAATACTTCACAACTTCCGGAGCCACTTCGCGCGGTACACGCAAGGGCAGGAAGCAAAGGCCCTCAGCGAAAAAACGCCGTCGGTCCAAGTCAGGCTTAATGTCGAGTGACCGCAGATACGCTTCGAACCCGTCGAGAATAAATGCGTCCTGCCTTACCGGCTGCGCGTGAAGAACAACTTCGAGCAACGGCTCTTCATCGTCAGACCGGAATGGTTTCAGCTTCTCTTCGGCCGACTGCACGCGGAAGTCTTCGATTTTGATGAGGTCGTCCGCTGCGGGTGCGGACGATCTCATGCGGTCAACTCCGGAGACAAATTCTTTGAAATGCCCTCGCGTTCCAGCGACAAAGAGTTCCGAAGTCACTGCCGAATTCACGGGCTTTTTCCTTGTCGATTTCGCGGGCGAGACCGTGCGCGAACGACTGCCGATCGTTTCGAGCCGGTAGTTGCGGAGCAATTCCGCCGGATAATACGACTTGGCGAGATAAGCGGGATGCAGCGTGACAAGCGCAACCGCCTGATCCTTCGGACAGAGTTCGTCGGGTAGTTCCACCAATTCCTCGAAAGCCGCATGGATTCTCGGAGCCAAACGTCTATGTGCTTCGGAAAACGTGTAGGGATGTTTTTTCGACGCACCACCAAGCGGCGCGGCCATGTCCGAAGCCAGACGCTCTCCATATCCGATCAGGTAGTTGTTGCGTTTTGCCATCCTATTACTCCTCATTTACCAGGGTGGTGTCTCCTCCCTTTGTCTTTTTTCGGATCGTGTCGCGGCTTACGCCCGTCAGCTCATGGACCTGCCGCTGTGAAATTCCTGCTTCTGTGAGCCACAAGGCAATCTGTCCGCGCTCTTTGCGGGGGAGGGGCTCCACGCGATTCTGGACGAGCCGACCCAATGCATTCTCTAGTGGCTCCCCCTGAACCACTGCACCGCGACGCGCAAGCATCAGTTCGCGCTCAATGTCGCTATAGGAGAGCCCCCGCATTGCGACCGACAGCACATCTTTCCATGCTGGCGATGCCTGCGCTTTTCCAAGGAACACACCTATGGCACGGCGAACAGACTCATCGGCGGGCATGGGAAATTCCACGCGCATCTCGAACCGGCGCCACACGGCGGGGTCAAGCAAGTCGGAGTGATTGGTCGCCGCAATCAGAAGCCCGGAGGATGGCCAGTCGTCAATTTCCTGCAGGAGTACCGTCACAAGCCGTTTTAGCTCGCCCACATCGGTGGCATCGTCCCTGCGCTTCGCAATCGCGTCCAGTTCGTCCAGCAATAAAACTCCTTCGACGCCTTTCGCATAGTCCAGAACGTGGCGGACATTCGCGCCGGTGCGACCGAGGAAGCTGCTCATCACCGCAGACAAGTCCAGCGTCAGCAGCGGGCGGTGCAATTCGCGTGCGACCCAGCGCGCCGCAAGTGTCTTGCCCACCCCAGGGGGGCCGGTGAATATCACCGAACGGGTAGGAGCCAAGCCTTGCTTGATAAGTTCATGATCGTGCTGCCGTTCAAAGATGAGCTGCGCAAGGCCGCGTTGGACACCAGGGTCCCAAATGGGTTCCACATCAACAGTGGGGGTGGTTTCCACACGAAGGAGCTGTAGGCGTGATTCCATATCGACGGGGACCGGCGCTTCAGCTTGACGCCGCAGGGGAGACTGGCGAGTGGGCGATTCCTGCAGCAGCTTGTTCAACTCGGCCGCTACCGCGGGGTGCGCGTCGTGATAGCGCTTTGCGAGTCGCCTGATATACGTCTGCACATCCTGAGGTCGCCCGGTCAGCGCGAGGCGAGCGATCTGGACTAATTCTTCCGGTTTGATGTCTTTGCTGGCCACCATTGCACCTTTCGATGAGCGTTAACAACAATTTGAGCCTACACGCAAGCGGACTGATTAGCAACACTTATTTGACAACTAGTCCGCTCATAAACAACCAGCCTTTGAATTCGGCGAGATTCCGAACCTTACCACCACCGTGACGATGGCCTTCTTTTCCAGAATTTACGCGTAATCGTCCACAGGTCGGGATCTAAG
>JBOGMA010000648.1:0-3978 GCA_050746465.1 Acidobacteriaceae bacterium | reverse complement strand
CGCACCATCGAAGCCTGATCGCTTTCACGGCATGGTCCAGCTTTGCCCACGCAGGCGTGATGGGGTTTCAGGCATGGAACGGACTGATCGAGCGAGGAGAGCTGATCGGAGTGGCAGTCCTCGTCGCCATCGGGATTGTATTGCTCGCGCTAGCCCCGGCACGGCAGGCCGCGGGCAAACCCGTCCGGGTATAAAGTTTCAACCGAACCGAACGCATAACTGCTCTAAAATAAGGGTAATGCGTCTTTCTGCCAGTTTGCTGCTTCTGGTTGCGTTCGTTCTGCCGTCCCTGGGCCGCGCCCAAGCGACAGCCAGCGCGAAGCACCTCTCTGTGCAGATGGTCGTGCCTCCGGCGCAAATCTATCCGGGTCAGAACTTCACCGCCGGACTCTATTTCAAACTCGAACCGGGATGGCATGTGTATTGGGTCAATGCCGGCGACTCTGGCGAGCCTCCGATTGTCCATTGGACGCTGCCCGCCGGGGTGACCGCGGACGCCATGCAGTTTCCCGCGCCGAAACGCCTGCCGCTCGGCCCACTTATGGATTTCGGCTACGAACATCAGGTCCTGTTCCCGATTCCCATGCACGTCGCACAGGACTTCAGGCCGGATGCCTCGTCTGCAACGCTTGCCGCAAATGTGAACTGGCTCGTGTGCCGCGAGGTATGCATCCCGGGCAAAGCCGCGCTTTCAGTAAACCGATCCGCATTGCCGAGCGCACCGGCAAACCCCGGCATTGTTGCGGCTGACCAGCAGCTTATCCGCCAATTCGTCAACACTCTTCCGCAGCCGCTTCCCACGGGAGATTCAGCGAAGTTCCAGAAGACTCCGAAAGGCTTCACTCTGACGGTTGAGACCGGACAGCGAGAGAACTCGGCTGAGTTCTTCCCATTCGATCAAAACATTCTCGCCAATGCCGCTCCACAGCCCGTTCAATTTCGGCGCAACGGCGTACAGATTTCGCTCACCAAGGATGTAAACCTAAGCAAAACTCCAAGCCGACTGAACGGCCTGCTGGTTCTGGGGAATGGGCAGGCGTACGAGATTCATGCCGTTCCGGGAACTCTGGTCCTGGCCGCCGCTGTGCCACCCGCATCCACATTTTTGAAAATTATCCTGCTGGCGTTTGCCGGCGGGATCATCCTCAACCTCATGCCCTGCGTATTTCCGGTCCTGTTTCTCAAGGGATTGGCGCTGGTGCAGTCATCCACTGAGGAGCGGCGTAAGCTCCGCCTTCATGGTCTCGTTTACACGGCGGGCATTCTCGTCTGCTTCTGGATCATCGTCGGGATCCTGCTCGCTCTCCGCTCGGCAGGCGGTAATCTCGGATGGGGATTCCAGTTCCAGTCTCCGGTCTTTCTGGTGGTGCTCGCGCTCCTGCTCTTCTTCCTGGGGCTTTCGCTGGCCGGCCAGTTTGAAATCGGGCTCTCGATCACCAGCGCCGGTTCCGGCCTGGCGGCAAAGCAGGGTCTTGCCGGTAGTTTCTTCACCGGGGTACTTGCCGTCGTCGTCGCGACTCCGTGCACGGCCCCGCTGATGGGAGCGGCCATCGGGTACGCGCTCGCAAGCTCCGCCGCCGTGTCCATCGCGGTCTTTACCGCAGTTGCACTTGGACTCGCATTTCCCTACCTGCTGCTGGCCTTCAACCCCGCCTGGACCCGCCTGCTTCCCCGCCCCGGCGCATGGATGGAGATTCTCAAGCAGGCCGTTTCCATTCCTCTGTTCGGAACCGTGATCTGGTTAGTCTGGGTCTTCAATCAGACCGCCTCCTCCGGGGCGCTGGTCTTTCTTCTTTCAGGATTCCTGCTGCTCGCAATTGCCGGATGGATACTCGGTCGCTGGCCCGCTAAATCCGCTTCAACCGTAGCCGCGGTTGTGGTCCTCGCCTGCGCCGTGGCCCTTCCGATATGGTCCCTGGGCGCCTTTGCGCCTACCGCCGCAGTTAGCGCGCAAAACACGACCTGGCAGCCGTTCACGCCGCAGTTGGTCGCGCAGTATCGAGCCCAGGGCAAGCCAGTGTTTGTGGATTTCACTGCAAGCTGGTGCCTGAGCTGCCAGGTCAACGAACGTGTAGTGCTAGATAGGGCTGACGTGCAACAGCGCCTCAACTCCAGCGGAGTCGAGTTGGTTCGCGCCGACTGGACTCGCCAAGACCCAACCATCGCTAACGCGCTCGCAGCCCTCGGCCGTAGCGGAGTACCTACATACGTCCTTTATCCCGGAAACGCGAACGCCCCACCACAAATCCTGCCCGAAGTGCTCACCCCGGGCATTGTTTTTCGCGCGCTTGACTCTATCAGGTCTCCGCAAAATACAGAAGCCAAAGCGCACCCATAGAGCTCAGCTTCTGATCTTCGGCCGCCTAAAGGCATAGATGACCGCCAGCAGCGGCGGCGCCAGCAGCACTCCCCAGAACGGAATCACAAACGCCATCAGAATCGGAACAAAGATGGACACCAGGACCGGAACCCGGTTCATGCGCTTCATCAGAAGCGGTTGAAGCACAAGCTGATCCACAACCACAATTCCGGCATAGAGCCCCAGCACCAGCGCCATTCGGAAGAAGTCATGTCCACTGAACAGAACCGCGAGCACCGGAAAAATTACAGTAATGGCGCCCCCGAAGTTCGGGATGAACGTCATCACTCCGCCGATCAGCGCCCATAGAGGCGCCAGCGGCACATGGATCAGCATAAGCCCGATCCACCACATGAGCGCTACACAGAGCGCTTCAATGGAAACAGCCTTCCACCAGTTCAGCAGTGCGCCGCCGGCGGTGCTCACATGCGCTTTCCATTCAGCCATGAAGGTTCCAGCGCTCAGTTTTGCCCGGCGGCGGAGCCATGTCAAATGCACGCCCCGAATCCCTTCGCCCGGCGGCGATTTGCGGTAGCCTAGAAGTATGAAGTTTGGCGTCCTCGTCTTCCCTGGCTCCAACTGCGACTACGATACTTACCACGTCATCGCTGAGCGGGCCCACCAGCCCGTTACCTGTCTCTGGCACGATTCCGCAGACCTGCAGGGCTGCGACGCGATTCTCGTCCCAGGCGGCTTTGCTTACGGCGACTACCTGCGCACCGGGGCCATCGCACACTTCTCTCCCGTCATGCAGTCTGTCAAGAAGTTCGCTGCTGAGGGAGGGCCGGTGCTCGGCATCTGCAACGGGTTTCAGATTCTATGCGAATCCGGCCTGCTGCCCGGCGCACTGCTTCGCAACGCGGGCCTGAAATACATCTGCAAGCAGGTACACCTGCGCACCGAAACCACCAATTCGCCATTCACTCACACGCTCAAAAAGGGTGAGGTCCTCAAAATTCCCATCGGCCACATGGAAGGCAACTACTTTTGCGATGACGCCACGCTTCAACGGCTCCGCGGCGACGACCGCATTGCCTTCCGCTACGCCACGCCGGAAGGCGATATTACGGCTGAGGCCAATCCCAACGGGTCGCTCGACAACATTGCCGGGATCCTCAGCGAAGGACGCAACGTGCTCGGCATGATGCCCCATCCTGACCGCTCCAGCGAGGCGCTGCTCGGTTCCGCTGATGGGTGGAAGATTTTTGCCTCTCTGGTAGAAACTCTTTCGGCGGTGAAGTAAATTCGCGAATGATCGATATTCATCACCATCTGCTCTTCGGGCTGGACGACGGCTCGAAGGACATCGATACCTCAATTGCCATGGCGGAGATGGCCGCTGAAGACGGCATTACCCACATCGTTTGCACGCCGCACGCTAACTACCACTACCACTTCGACCCTGCAATCAATCAGCAGAAAATTGAGGAGCTTCGCGATCGGATAAACGGAAAAGTTTCGCTCGGCCTCGGCTGTGATTTTCACCTTTCTTTTGAGAACATCGACGATGCGCTAAAAAATCCGCATAAATACACGATTAACCAGAAGCAATATCTGCTTGTCGAATTTGCGGAACTCTCGATTCCCCCGCAGATGACGCAGGTTTTTCACCAGTTCCT
>JBOGMA010000647.1:0-4219 GCA_050746465.1 Acidobacteriaceae bacterium | reverse complement strand
GCTGTGACGGCGATGACGCGCTTGAGCTGAGGGAAGTTCGTGCCTTCGGCCTGGAGGTAAAGCGGCACCACGTAAAGGAAAGAGTTTTCGATGGGGATGACGATCAGCTTACCGCGGATGACATGGGAACCTTTCTGGTCCCACAGCGTTAATTGCTGAGAGATAGTTGTGTTCTGGTCGATCATGGCTTCGATCTGGTTGGGGCCATAGATCAGCTTATCTTTGGGAAGTTCGTAAAAGATCATCTTTCCGTATTCAGGAAAGTCGCATCGGGCCGCCACCCAGGCGATCATGTTGTCTCTGTTTTGCGGCGTAAACGGGGTCATCAGCAAGTATTCCAGCCTGGTGCTGCCGGGGAGCTTCATCAGGATGTAGTAGGGCTGCATGGCCATCACATTCCCGCCGTACTCTTCATTGGGCGAATCCCAGAGGTCTTCCCGATTATAGAAAACCTGAGGGTCGGTCATGTGAAAGGTCTTGTATTCGTGGGTCTGGATAGCGAAAAGGTCTTCGGGATAGCGAAGATGGCTTTTCAGGTCGGGAGATAGATGGCTAAGATCCTGGAAGACTCCGGGAAACGCGCGACGATATGCCGCCAGAACTGGATCGTGGGGATCCATGACGTAGAAAGAGACCGTTCCGTTGTACATATCCACAACGACTTTTACCGAGTTGCGAATGTAGTTCAGGTCAGATCCCGAGTCGCTTGAGTAAGGACTGGAATAGGGAAATTTATCTGAAGTGGTGTAGGCGTCCTGGACCCAGTACAGCTTGCCGTCACTCAGCACAGCATAAGGGTCCTTATCGAGGGTGAGAAAAGGAGCAATCTGAGACACCCGCTGCTGGACACTTCTCCATATTTGAATCCTGCTCTCCGGCCGGAGATAGGAGGTGAACAGAATGTTGGCGTCCCCCTGCGTCCAGGCGAACAAGAGCTTCTTCCATAGGCTATCGAATGGAATGCCTCCGGTTCCGGTGTAGCGGGTGTAGACGTTCTCATTGCCTTTGGGGTAGTCGAACTCCTTCACACCGGTTGCGACAATGCGATATCCGGGCATCGCTTCACCGTAATAGATGCCCGGCTGGGCAATCTTCAAGCCATAATCAGATTCCGGTGGAATGTTCTGCAGCAGGTACTTGGGAAAACCTCCGCCAATGGTCTGCGACGCGAAGCTCATCACCAGTCCGTAACCGTGGGTGAACTGCAGAGATTTATTTACCCATGTCTGAGCCTGCGCCGGAAGCTGCGGTGAAAGCTCGCGAGTGGAGAGCATGACCTGGTGATAGCCGTCCGCCAAATGGTAGCGGCCAACATCGACGTTATAAAACTGGTAATAGAGCCGGATCGCCTGTGTCTGCTGATAGGTCTGCAGCAATGGCCTCGGGTCCCAGAGGCGAATGTTCTGGATGGTGTCCTGGTTTCTTGCAATCACCTCGGGAGTGAGGTCGGCGAGAGCCGGGTAGGAGGTTTCCTGAATCGCGTCCAGGCCATAGGCCTTGCGAGTGAACTGAATGTAGCTCGTCAGGTAAGGGGTCTCCATGCTCAATTCGCTCGGCTGAACCACGAACTTTTGAAATAACTGCGGGAGCACGATGATTCCGCCGAAATAGATCACTGCGTATACCACAGCGCCGGCGATGACAGCTTTGAAGCGCGGGCGAAAGAAATTGAAGACGAGCAGCGCGCACGCCGCGATCGATACGCCAACCATGATCCACAGCACGGTGAGGGTAACGTGGGAGGCCGTATAACCGGCCCCGTAAACCACTCCGAGGCTTGAGTAGACAAGATCGTAGCGATCAAGATGGAAGCCCCATCCCCAGGCGGCTACGAGGATGAAGAGAAGCACCGACAGATGCCGCCTGATATTGCGGTGGACGATCAGCTCGCGGCTGGGGCTTATATGCAACAGCCCAACCGATGTGTAGGAAACCAGAACTGCGGCGAGAGTGAGGATCGTCAGATAGACAAGACTACCCTGCAGCAGCTCATAGAAGGGGAGATGAAAAACGTAGAACCCTACATCGGTTTTGAAGAGCGGGTCGAGCAATCCAAAGTGCCCTCCGTAGCGGAACCGGAGCCAGGTGTCCCATTGCGACGAGATACCGAGGGCAAATATGAGGGAAATGATGGTGACGGCTGCTCCGACGGCAAACGCCAGAATCCCAGGGCTGACATCGAAGTTGAGTTTTATCGGGCTCGGTGGAGCATCGACAAACGCGACATGATCAATTTGATTGCCCTTCGGAAAGGCGTGAATGGCTTTGGCGGCGATGCGGAAATTGATCCACAGGAAAATGAATGCGCAGGCAAACGCCACGCCGAACATGGCCCATCGCACCGAGAGAAGGGTCCAGAAGATGCCGAGGTAGTGAAGCTGCTGCATCCAGAGCCATTTCTGGATCAGCCCTGCAATCACCGTCAGGAAGACGATTATCGCAATCACCACAAACCAGGCGCGGAGGACGATGTGGCGGCGGGAAGGCCGTGGCGGTGCGGGAACCCTGAGGTGCTCGTCTACCTCGCGCCGCAACCTCTCGATGGTTCTTTCGTCCAGAGGATCATCATTCATGGACATCTTAGTCCATGTTACACAGTTCAAAGCTCGAGTGTTGGTTGGGGACAGCGCAGGGTTCACGAACAAGAACGATTTTGTCCGCGCGTTAGGAACATGATGAAGCCTTCCCCAGGGGACTCAAATTGAAAGCAGACAGCAATCGTCCAGGCCGGTACTAACCCACACTCCCCTCCGCACATGCACCGCTGCCCCGGGGATCTGGGATTCCGGCAAACAACAGAGGCCTGCCTGCAATACAAATTGCAGGCAGGGCCTCCTCAAAGGATGATCTTCCGCAGTGCGCCGTCCGGATCCTCGACCATGCGCGGTTTGTTATCCCAGACCATCGTCTTGTTCGTGACCGGATCGGTCGATTCCCAGGCGATGCCCGCCTGGCTCGGATTACCGGTACGAGCAAAATTTGCCCAGGCAGTGGCCATCTTTTTCGCCAGTGCCTGCGCTTCGGGGGTGTTCCCGGTGCCCTGCTCACAGCGAAGGGTATTGTCGAAACAGAATTGCAGGTCGGACGTGTGCCATGCTCCGGGGATCCCGTCAAGCATTTTGGTCTGCCAGGTGAAGTAGTAGGTGTAGACCGGCGCCGCGTGCAAATCGTACTTCAACTTCGCCATGTGGACGACGCCGTTGCGCATCGAGAACGCATTCAGGAAGCCTCCGCCTCCACACATGTATGACAGCGTGCGCACAGCCTTTTGCGAATACGCCTTCCTCATGCCGTCGGCCAGAGCTTTGCCCTTTTCCTCGCCATAGGCCTTGATGAGGTTGGCGCGCCATTCTGCTTCCGTGGGACGCGACGCCATGGAGTTTCCTTCTTCGCTCACCGATCCCACCATCAAGGGAATGTTCTTTGATATCTCGGGCGCGGCATCCTGAAAAGACCTCGTCGGAATAACGTGGCCATCGAGAATCGGCATCCAGAAGCGCCGCGGCGGTCCCGGCATATGGAACGGCATGTGCGGATTTGGCGGCAGCTTTCCCTGCGCCGCATCCGCGGCCGCCAACAAATCCTTCCAGTCCATCTTCTGCAGTGCTCCAATGTCGTTCGGAGCAAGGCCGAGATCCTTCATCATTTGCCGCGTCAGTTCCTTCGCTTCGGCCGCTGACCCGAAAAAGCTGCCGCCCGACTGGATGGCCGCACGGTGGTAGAGTCCCTGCGCCGAGGGCATACCCATGAGCGTGGCGACCTTGCCTCCGCCGCCAGACTGACCGTAGATCATCACGCGATTGGGATCACCGCCAAAGTTGGCAATGTTTTCCCGTACCCACTGCAAAGCGGCAGCCAGATCCGTCATACCCACGTTGGAAGAATCTTCGTATCCGGCGCCTCCAACCTCCGATACATCGAGGAAGCCCAATGCGTTCAGCCGATGGTTGATGGAGACCTGAACGACATCGTGGTAGCGGGCCATGTTTGCGCCTTCGTGCGACGGCAGCTCGTAGGCGGACCCGAATTCAAAGCCTCCGCCGTGCATGTAGAACATGACGGGCCGGCTACCTGTGAGCGACGGCGTCCAGATATTCAGCTTCAGCATGTCCTCGCTCTGCCAGCCATCGTCCCAGTCCTGAAGAAACACCTGCTCCTGGCTATGCCAGTCGTGCAGGCGCTGCGGACAATTGGCTCCGTAGATGAGCGCGGGGTACTC
>JBOGMA010000646.1:0-4425 GCA_050746465.1 Acidobacteriaceae bacterium | reverse complement strand
CACGAGCAGAATCTGCTTGAGTACGGGACCAAAGCGCTCAAAGCTATTCCGGGCCTTCGACTGGTCGGCACCGCGAAGGAAAAAGCCGGCGTACTTTCTTTCGTCATGGAAAACATTCATCCCCACGACATCGGCACCATTCTCGATCAGGAGGGGATCGCGATTCGCACTGGCCACCATTGTGCGCAGCCCGTGATGCAGCGCTTCGGCATTCCCGCCACAGCACGCGCTTCGCTGGCCATCTACAACACAAAGACTGACATCGACGCCCTGGTGGCCGGCATTCAGAAACTCAAGGAGGTCTTCGCCTGATGGCTGAGCTGCGAGACCTGTACCAGGAAATCATTCTGGAACACAGCAAGACCCCGCGAAACTTCCGTGCAATGGAAACCGCGAATCGCCAGGCGGAGGGCTACAATCCGCTCTGCGGCGACCACTACACTGTGTTCCTCGACATTGAAGATGATTCGATTCGCGACATTTCCTTTCAGGGCTCGGGATGTGCGATCTCGAAGGCGTCCGCATCCATGATGAGCCAGGTGCTCAAGGGCAAGACTCGAGCGCAGGCGGAGGCGCTCTTCGATCAGTTCCACGGTATCCTGACCGGCGACGGAAGCGGCGATGTAAGCGAACTCGGCAAGTTAGGAGTTTTCGCTGGGGTTGCGAATTTTCCCACGCGAATCAAGTGCGCCACGCTTGCCTGGCACACGTTGCAAGCGGCGTTGCATGGAGAGCAGGTCGCCTCCACCGAATAGCCGGCGGAGCAGAAGATTGAAGGAGAAGAAATGCCACAGCAGATTGTCGCGCTGACTCGCGATTGCAAAGCCACTGCAATTCCCAGCGGAGAAATTCACGTCTTATCCGAGGGAACACCTGTCATCATCACGCAGACGCTGGGCGGCAGCTACACTGTGACGGTGGGTTATGGCCAGCTCATGCGCGTGGATGCTCAGGACGCGGACGCGCTCGGTTTTGAAGCGGCCGAGCGGCCGGACCATGCTGAGTTCAGCGAGAAGGCGGTTTGGGACCAGCTCAAAACTGTGTACGACCCGGAGATCCCGGTGAATATCGTCGACCTCGGCCTGGTCTACTCCTGCAGTATCACCGAAAAAGACGGCGGCCATGCAATTGATATCACGATGTCCATGACCGCTCCGGGTTGCGGAATGGGTGATGTGCTCAAGTCCGATATTGAACAAAAGCTCGGCCCACTCCCCACTGTGAATCATGTCAATGTGGAAGTCGTATTCGATCCACCGTGGACCCCGCTAATGATGTCGGAAGCGACTCGGCTTCAGTTGGGTTTGGACTACTAAGATTATTTAGAGCGGCGCTCCGCCACAATCGAGATCGCTCCAAGGTGCTTTTCATAATTGCGGAAAACCTGCCGCATGGCCAGAATGCGCCGGCCCAGCGACGGATTGGTAGCGACGTTGAAGGCTATACGCAATCCGCCTCCGATGCCTTCATCCCGCAACAAGCGCCGCGGTTCCAGCAGTCGCATCGGCGCGCTGTCGCTCCATTGCACCTTGAGGCCATGCTCCTCAAACAGGCGAACCCATTCGCTATAGCAAAGCGGTTGCACGCCTACGTGGATTTCCCTCGACATAGCCGCCTGAATCTCCTGCCGCACATCTTCCGAAATGTGGTCAGGAAGCAGGCATAGCTCCTGAATGCCGTATCGTCCTCCCTCAGAAAGCAGACGGCAAGCCTCAGCAATGATCCGGCCCTTCTGCTGCGGTGGCTGCATACTTAAGAGCGCCTCGCTATAGACGACGCTGGCAGAGGCGTTCGGCAAACCTGAGTCTTCGGCGGGCTGTTGCACAATCGTTGCAGCAGCAAATTTCTTTCGCAAAAGCGATGCCGCTACATGGTCGCGCTCCACCGCACAGTAGGAGCGAGGGTGCCGTTCCAGAACCAGGCCAGCGGTAGCTCCCATACCGGGCGCAAATTCGACCACGCTATCTGATGGGCCGATCGCCAACGCATTCAGCATTTTCTGCGTCAATTCGATGCCGCCAGGACGGAGCACCCTTTTACCGGCTCGGGCGAGTACCCAATGCCCCTGCATTTTGTGGGGACTCTGCCCCTGCCCGAATTCAGCCGGCATAAAACAAGTCTCGCGTGCCGTGTTGTTTGTAAATGATTGCTCCATCTCGATCTCCTCCGCTCTTATAATTTCGGATTCCTCCGGCAACGCATAGGACTTAGGTCACGCGAATACCGGCTCGCGACTGAGTAATGCGTGTCGGAAGCCTTCGTTCAGGCGGGTATCCTCCGCTGCGCGACCACCGTCAGCCCGGACTGAATGGAAAAACGCAAAGTAAAGCTGGAACAGCACTTTTCACACAACCAGAAGTTCACTGTGGCGTGGGACGGCTTTCGTTCACAGATCACCCGCGGAACATCCTGGCAGGGCTGATGAGGGTTTCGCACCTCAAACGAATACAACCGCCCGCGGTTCGCGTAACGAAACTCCGCATCGCACTCAGGATTGCAGCATTTGTGGATCATGTTCTTTCTCTCGGCGCTTGAGGACCTCGCACTTGTACCTTAGCGCGAGGCTCGCTTCAATCAAGTGACCATGGTCACAGCAACGCGCACAAGATCGACTACATCATGGTGTAGGAGATTTGACTTATGGCCTATGTAATTGCCGAGCCTTGCATTGGAGTAAAAGACACCGCCTGCGTCGACGCCTGCCCGGTCGATTGCATCCATCCAGGCAAGAAGGAAGCGGATTTTGACGGAGCAACGCAACTCTATATCGATCCGGTGGAGTGCATTGACTGCGGCGCATGCGTTCCCGTTTGTCCGGTCTCAGCTATCTTCGCTCTTGATGATCTGCCGGAAAAGTGGAAAGGATACGCCGAGGTGAATGCTCAGCACTACGGTCGATGAGCAGTTGGACTGTGCATAGATCTAAGGATGAAGAGAGGCTCCGGAAACCTGCATTTTGGCTTTGGCGCGTAAGCCGGACGCGTTCAGGACGATGATTCGATGTCCGCGAATTTCGATGAGGCGCTCTTTGACGAAGCGGTGCAAAATGCGGGTAATGACTTCACGCACTGAGCCCAGCCGGGCGGCAATTTTCTGATGGGAATCCGGCAGAGAAAAAGATGCTCCATCCCGAATCTCGCCGCGATGCGACGCCTCTTCAATCAGCATCGCCGCCAGCCTCTGAGCCACGTCCTGCAATGAGAGCTGCTCCAGAAGGAGAGTCACTTTTCGCAGCCGTCCCGCCATCAGCCTTAGAGCGGAGAGTGCGGCTTCCGGATTTTGAAGCAGAAAATTTCGCACGTCCTGCTTTTTCAGAAATAGAACGACGGACTCTTCCTCTGCTATGACCGTTGAGGGATATGGCCCATCGTCAAACACCGGGACTTCCGCGAATGTCGCCCCGGCACGCTCCACATGAATTGTCTGCTCCCGCCCCTCATCGCTCTCTCTGAAGGCGCGCATAGCGCCGGAGACCGCCACATACAGGCCCCGAGCGGGATCGCCGCTGATAAACAGAATCTCTCCAGCGTGCAAACGGTGCTCAACGGCACATTCGGCCAGGGGCTTCAGGGCCTGAGCCGGCGCGTTGCCAAAAAGCTGAGTCCCACGCAGCGCGTCGATTCGCTCTTGTACGGTCATTCTCCTATTTTGCCATCCCGAGACGATCCCGATTCAAAGAAGTGACTGGCTGGAAAAGGCGGTTTCGCGCCGCATTTTGCTACAATTCAAAAAGCAGGAGCGAATCAGAAATCTTTCGCGGATAAGGCTCCTGGATCGTCGCTCAGACTGCTGCAACAACCGGCGCGACGAGGAAATACGTCATTGAATAGGCGCGTAGCTCAGTTGGTTAGAGCGCTACCTTGACACGGTAGAGGTCAGGAGTTCGAGTCTCCTCGTGCCTACCATATTTTCAAATACTTACAGCAAGTCCCTCGGAAGAGTTTGCGGCTTTTTGTGGCAAATGCTTCAAACTCTCTCGCGACTCCCCTCCTTTCATCAGCATTGTGTAGACCGAACCGACCATCTTCTTCACGCTCTCCGGTAACTCCTGCATGTACTCGTTGGCGGTGGTGTCCGCCTTCGCATGCCGCAGGTGTGCCTGAATGTCCTTCACCGATCCCATGCTCTGCGCCTGAGTTGCCATCGTGCGGCGCATGACCTGAAAGTTCAGTTTCGGCAGACCGAGTCTTTCGGCCAGCGGATTCAGAACGCGGTTGCGATAGTTCCCCGTATCCATGAAACCTCCTCGCGAATTCGGGAAGATGAAGGCATCTGGAGAGACCGCCCCCTTCGGAGATGCTTTGGCGGTCTCCTGCTTCCACAAATGCAGCTCTTCAGCTAGTCCCGGAGGCAGGTGAACGTCCGTGAGGCTCCCTGATGTCTTTCCGAAGGGCCGAATCGTTCCCTTGTAGACGGTTTCGGTGA
>JBOGMA010000645.1:0-6603 GCA_050746465.1 Acidobacteriaceae bacterium | reverse complement strand
GGGTTGAATGAAGAAGCTCCTCTGAATCTCCTGTTCAAGTCGCGAACTTCGGCCAGCTTCAACCGGGTTTATACACCTGGCAGCTGCCGAGGCCATGCAAAAAGAGGTTGTCGAGTCTCTGCGCAAGTTGTCTAGCTCAGATCAGCCCACTGACAAAGATGGCGATGACTCGATTCCCCTGCCACGGTTGCAGCGGGTGGGCCCTTCGCAAGTGTGCAACCGTAAGAAAACTCATTTTTTCTAAAGGCAGGTACGATGAAGACCTTCTTCTCACTCCTTATTTGCGCAGCCTTTGCGGCGCCCGCGCTTGCGAGCGTCACAGTGAGCAGCCCCTCCAAGGGCGAAACCGTCGGTTCCCCATTTACCCTTTCCGCCAACGCTGGCTGGTGTTCGGGCCAGTGGATTTCCGGCATAGGATACTCGCTCGACAACAGCTCAAGCACAACTGTCTGGCATAACAATGTCATAAACACCAAGGTCAGCGCTTCAACCGGCAGTCATACCATACATGTCAAGTCCTGGGGGCACAGCGGCTCCCTCTGCGTAACAGACGTCTCCATCAATGTCACTTCCTCTGCCCCCAGCGCACTTTACATCTCTTCCGGTGCCTCCACCAACAGCAGCCTTCAGATGCTGGGTAGTTGGGTTGGCGGAAGGGACAGTGCCGGCGGAAGCGGTGCCGCCAGCGGATACACGACGCTCGTCGGCTCCCCCTTAAGATCCGGCGGAGGGACTCGCGCGTTTGTGTCCAAATTCACAAGCAATGGATCCATGCGTTACCACGTCTCGTTCGGAGACGATGCCCAGGCAACCCACTTTGTGTACGACACCTGGCTCTATCTCACCGGCTCCGCTACCTCAATCGCGAATATCGAAATGGACATGAACCAGACCATGTCCAACGGCCAGACTGTAATCTATGGCTTTCAATGCGACGGCTGGAAAAACAGATGGGATTACACGGTGAATGCTGGAACGCCCCAATACCCCAAGGACCAATGGCGTCAGACCAGCATCTATTGCAATCCCCGTGCCTGGACCCGCTACAAATGGCACCATATCCAGATCGAGTATTCCCGCAGCAGCACCGGGCACGTAACCTACTCCGCCGTCACGTTCGATGGAGTACGACACTCAATCAACGTCACGGCTCTCTCCGCCTTCGCGATGGGATGGGGGCCTACTCTGCTCACTAACTTCCAGATCGATGGATATGGCAGCGGTACCAATACCGTGTACATGAGCGATTTGAAGGTCAGTCGCTGGTAACCAACACTACGACGCGGCTGTGCGGATAACATCACCGTCCAGCCGCGCCTCCCTCGCCATCCCAACTATCCCTTTAGCCGAAAGTTGCTCTAACGCGAACCTCAACACCTCCCGGTGTACTTCTGCCACCGGCATTGGTGGAATAATCGTCATTCCGCCGATCGTCCGGTTCAACGCCTTATAGGATTCCCGGCACTCGATTAGAAAATCAAGCGGATACTCGGGCTTCCGTGCACGCGCCTCGACGGGATTCGCATCGAGTACATAGCTTACATCCGGCCTGGGCGTCAGCCACATCACGAACCGCGCATAAATCCGGACCAGCGGATTGTTCAGATTCAAATTCACCAACTCGTCGTATGCGTAGC
This sequence comes from Acidobacteriaceae bacterium, assembly GCA_050746465.1. Classification (GTDB taxonomy): domain Bacteria; phylum Acidobacteriota; class Terriglobia; order Terriglobales; family Acidobacteriaceae; genus Silvibacterium. Next base: position 4,966 of record JBOGMA010000645.1, on the reverse strand, counting down.
GGTCAAAAATGATCAGATCTGAACCCGATCTCCGGTACCGAATGGCGACCATACGCAGCGATACGGCGTCTACCGTGTAGAGAAACAGGCGAACCAGGCTCATAAAACGTGAACGCACGTTCTTGTCGCGCCTTTCAATCGGTTTCTCCGGAGTTCCTACTCCCTTGTCGCCGCGAAATATTTTATGTCCGGCTGTTTCGCGAAAGCTTGTCAGCCGGGCAACATCATCCCAGAAGGCAACCCTCTGCACTTGCAGACCGGACTGCTCCATATATCTGGCAAGCGCATCAATCTGAGTGCTTTTGCCAGCTCCATCCATCCCGGAAAAACTTACAGCGACAGATCTCCGATCCTGTGCGCGCATTCCCTGCTCCTTTCCATCGCCAAATGGGCGCGTTCAGCTATTGCGGACGGCTACGGCTCGCCTTGGACAAAGCCACCACCGTTCCAACGGCAACGGCCGCGCCAACAACAAGGCCAACTCGAATCAGAAATGTGCGCGTCCGCTTTTGCTTTGCCGGAGCGATCGCTGCACCCGCAGGTCTGGAAACAGCCGTCCCTACAGGTGTTTCAGCCGGAGCCGCTGCAGTGCCAACCGGTGCTGACTGCGTGGCCTGCTGGGCAGGTGCGGTCTGTGTGTTTTGTGAGTTGCTGCTTTGCGGCGCCGTATGGTTTTCGGGCGCATTCGGTAATTCGGGCGGCCCTGTCGGGGCATTCGCATTTGAAGCCTGTTGATGAGTTTGCGCGCTTTGATCCTGGGGCGCGCGCGGCATTGTGGAAGATTGTGCAAGTGGAACGGCTAACAGCAGGACCAGGAACATGGCGATCTGCCGCTCTACCCAGCAATTCAATATCGAAATGAATCTCGCCATCAAAAAGCTCCCTTCATGCCGCGCTTTCAGACCCCTGCGCGGACTGCACAGTCGCCACCTCGTGCTGCGCAAATGACTTCGGAAACTCGTAGAAGCTATTCTCGGCCTCCTCAACCGTGCCATATACCTCAAAAATTCGGGCCATCCCCGTCATTTCAAGTACCGCCCCCGCGCCAATTGGCAGAGACGCCAGTTTTACATCACCATTACGCTTCATCGCTTCTTCAAGGCACCGCAACAATAGCCGCGCCGACGACTTGTCCAACTGACGCAGATTCGAGCAGTCGAGCACGATCCGCGGACGGTTTGTCTCGACGCACTCTTGAATCTCTCGAAGGAACATCCGCTCCTCCTCGGCTCGCGCCTCCGCAGGAACCTGCTTCACCATCACTTTGCGTTTCCCAATCATCACGCTCATACTGTCTCCCATAGCTGCCTGCGCCATTGGCTCTGTGCCCGGCCCCGCTCCCTGCCGCGTGGCAAGTTCTTTCTTCTGCGAGAGCTTCGCCAACTCAGCTTCCGGGCGTCGCACGGAGTTCAACAGGACGTTCCTTCCGTAACGGAACAGCGTGACCAGGTTTGTGTTGTACCAGCAGCACTCTTTCATCTTGGGAGATGTCCCGCAGAAGAATCGGAGTGAACCCACCGAATCCGAGGACGCAAGCAGAGCTGCCACCAATCGGTGGTTCCCGTCGAGAATCGTTAGCGGACTGCTGTTGCTGACTCCTATGAGAATCACTGGCCCCAGATGGTCCCCGTCACCAAGAATCCGCCCCCGGATGGCGGCAATTTTGCCTTGGAATCGTTCTCCCAGCATGTATTCATGAGCGCCATACCGGTTCACAATGTCGTTGATCTTGAAGTTTCCTTTGCCGATCTTTCTCCATTGAGCGCGGGGGAATACACGGATACGCTCCAGATCTTCCGCTCTCACTTCCATTTCGTGCCATTTGGTGCCACTGGGAATTTCATTCCACAAGGCCAGGTGCCGGACAAAAAAGAGCGCTCTCCGCTTGGCGTTCTCCTCGGGGCTGTTGAGGTTGGGCTGAAAAACCAGGTCGCGCATTTCTTCCTGATAATTCAGGAAAATGGGGCGATGAAAATCGCTTTTCAGAAATTCAGCAATAACTTCATCTTCGCAGACGGGTCGCAGCATCGTGAGCGGCCGAAAAGTCCCACTCGGTTCCAACGTTCCAGAGCCCGAGAGTGACCCAATTACAAAGGGCAGAGCCACCATGAGGAGCAGCGCGACCATTAACACCAGCTTCACCACAATTACCTGTTCCAGCGAGGAATGGAACACGCAGATTCCTCCGATAACCGCGCCACTCACTGCCAACTGTACCCAAGTGGTATTGGCTATCTTGTATGACATCTCAAACGTGATGACCACCGCGCTGAGCGCGTAAATAACTGTGGCAACCGCATACAGCGCCAACAGGTAACTCATTCCATGAGGTCCGGCTATTTCGAACTTTTCCCCGAAGAAATCCTTCCAGACCCAATCGGGCGTAAAACGAAGCGCTATAGCAATCCCTGACCCGATTGCCAGAACAAGGGCCAGCGCGGTTGCAATTACCCTGAAATCGCGCCGGTCTTCCTCGCGGCTGCCAGCCACCAGAGGAAACATGCTGTTGACGACCGATTGCGAAAGCGTAAAAATTACGCGGCCAACCATTGCAATCGCAGCGTATAAACCCGCCTCTCTGGCGAGAAAAAAGTGCTTTACCAGTACGATGTCGCTATTGTTGATAAGAACTTGGCCAGCGAAAAAGCCCACGGCAAGCAGCAGCTCGCGCGCAGCCCTCGAGAAGCGAACAGGACTGGGAACGTGCTTTGCCAGGTGCGGAACAATTGCGAAATAAGCAATCGCAACTGCCGCCGAATTTGCGGCGATAACTCCGCTGACGCCGAAGCCCAGCAGCATGAGCAGCACCGAGCCGACCAGCCGAACCGCACCTTCGATCACTAAATTGGTGGCGAGTTTCCGAAATCCATAAGCCCCTTGCAGATATCCCCGGCGGCTGCCCAGAGGAATATAGAAAGCCGCACCCACCGCAATCAGAACGATAAGAAGAGGGCTCGGCAGATTCAGGTAATCCGCAAATCCGTTCCGAAAAGCCAGCAGAAAAACCGCCGCGAGAGCGCCGCAAGCCCACGCCTGACGGTGTAAGCTCCTATAGCCCGCGCCCTTTGCCTCGAGCGTTTCTTGCTGCGCTACAATTTTGGCGGAAACAATCTGGAATGACAGCGTGATCGACGAAGCCAGAATAAGCAGCGTGTAAACGGCTGTCGCATGACCGTACCCTTTTGGCCCAAGAAATTGCGCAACTGCAATGTTGTAGCCAAAGTTGATCGCGGTCGCAAGGCCGGAACCCGAAAGCAGAACGATGCTTCCGGTAACGATTTTGGCTTGTAGACTCGACTTTTTCGTGAGGGACTTAAACAAGTCTTCAGGCTCCGGGTGCCGGACGGCGAATCACTGTGAAGCCTGTCCTGCGCATTCGATACAAGCTGCCGCACACATTCGTGATGCGGTTGAATTCACTTCTTCCGATGCTCCGTTTCATGTTCCGGCTGCTTGGAAATATCTGAAAGGAATCACCCGCAACACAGCTACAACCTTCTCACGGCCTAAAGGCTTCTAATGAATGTTCTTATGTTCCGATATGCGACCCCTCTCCTCTTGCTTGCGTTATTTCTGTTCCGCGGATGCGACTCCGGATCCAAACCTGTTCACTTGAAGTACACCGCCGCCGGCAATTCTCCCGAACTTCTGGCCGTATATGAAGCATGGTTCGGACATCCACAGCACATCTCCATCAGCTATTCCTCGCATGATTCAGCCGTGATCCAAAGGCAAATCCAGCAAGCACAGAAAATGGGAATTTCCGCATTTGTGGTTGACTGGTATGGAAGCCGCGAACCCTTTATCGACAAAAGCTATGCGCTGATGCAAAAGGCCGCCGGAGAACAGCATTTCCACATTGCGATGATGTATGACGAGTCCCACCAGGAAGACGGGGCGACGGACGACACCATCGCCGACCTGAAATCGTTTCATGATACCTATCTCTCGCCGACGGCTCCTGGGCACCAAGCCTACCTCACCTACAAGGGTCGGCCCGTGATCTTCATTTTTCCCACTACCGGCCACACGAACTGGGACCAGGTAAGAAAGGTTGTTGATAAATGGAAACCCGCGCCGTTTCTCATCAATGAAAATCTTCCCGGACGATACTCCGATGCGATTGATGGTGGTTACGCTTGGGTAAATCCGGGACCTAAAGGATGGGCCCCCAATGGCAGCAATTGGGGAAAAGGGTATTTGAGCAACTTCTATCAAACCATGGTCTCGAAATATCCGGACAAAATAATAGTCGGCGGCGCCTGGGCCCAATTCAACGACGCAAAAGCGCATTGGGGTCTCAACCGGCATATCTCGGGCCGATGTGGCCAGACTTTTCAAGACACTCTGGACTTCTGGCGGAAATACGTGCCCGCAAATCAGCCCATTCCCTTCATTTTGATTGGCACTTGGAACGATTATGAGGAAGGTACGGCGATTGAAGCCGGTATCCCGTCTTGCGGGAACAACGTATTGCAACTCTCGAATGGGAAGTTGGTTAGCTCAACCGCGAATACGCAGGGAAAAACGCGGTCTGGCGATCACCAGACCGCGTCGCTTGGCCCTAAATCTCACGCAACGCGATAGATCTTTGCTGTTTCAGAATTCTCCGAGACGACGTCCCGTGCATAGTAGACACTCCGGATAATCGAAAGCGGTCGCGCGCGCACCTCGTCATATACACGTCCCACGTATTCTCCCAGTATTCCCAGGCAGAAAAGCAAAACGCCCGCGATCAGCAGAATACATGCGGCAAGCCCGAGCCCGAGAACAGCCAGAGAGCTGCTTACAAAAACCGCCACAATACTCACAACCGGTACAAGAGCGATCGACACGAGCGACAGTGCAAAGCATAGTCGCAGCGGTTTGTAGCTGAAGCTTGTAATCGCATCCATCGCGTACTTGATGCGACTGACGAAGGTCAGCTTACCGTCGCCGCCTGCGCGATCCTGGCGATCGTAGTAAA
>JBOGMA010000644.1:0-1963 GCA_050746465.1 Acidobacteriaceae bacterium | reverse complement strand
GGCGAATACTTCCGCGACAAGGGCGAAGACGCGCTGATCATTTATGACGACCTCTCCAAGCAGGCCGTTGCTTACCGTCAGGTTTCGCTGTTGCTGAAGCGTCCTCCGGGTCGCGAAGCCTACCCTGGCGACGTGTTTTACCTCCACTCCCGCTTGCTCGAACGTTCCGCCAAGTTGAGCAAGGAGAAGGGCTCCGGCTCATTGACCGCTCTGCCGATTATTGAAACGCAGGCCGGCGACGTCTCGGCCTACATTCCGACCAACGTCATCTCCATCACCGACGGCCAGATCTTCCTCGAAACCGACCTGTTCAACTCCGGCGTGCGCCCGGCGGTGAACGTCGGCCTCTCCGTCTCGCGTGTGGGATTCTCCGCCGCCATCAAGGCCATCAAACAAGTCGGCTCAACGCTCAAGCTCGACCTCGCACAGTACCGCGATCTCGCCGCCTTCGCACAATTCGGCAGCGATCTCGATAAAGCCACGCAGGCCCAGCTTAACCGCGGTCAACGCCTGACCGAACTTCTGAAGCAGCCGCAGTTCCATCCGCTTACCGCCGAGAAGCAGGTCGTCGTGCTCTACGCCGGAACCCAGGGCTTCCTCGACGACATCAAGGTCGCGGACATCCGAGCCTTCGAAGATGGCCTCTACAAATATCTCGACTCCGCGCAGACCGCATTGCTGAGCGACATCGCCACCAAGAAGGCGCTGGACGACGGGCTCCGGCAGCGCATCGGCAACGCGCTCGACGAGTACAAGGCCAACTTCCTCTCCGGCCACGAAGATGCAAAGGTGAAGGAGCCTTCAGAAAAGGCTGCAGAAGCGGAACAGCCGGCCGCGCAGGAAGAAGAAAAAGTTCCCGCGGGAGCCGCCAAGTAACGCATGCCCAACGTTCTCGATCTACGGCGGCGCATCCGCAGCGTGAAGAACACGCGCCAGATCACCAAGGCCATGAAGATGGTCTCGGCTGCCAAGCTGCGCCGCGCGCAGGAGCGCGCACTATCCTCGCGACCCTACTCGGCCATGCTGGCCTCCGTTATTACTTCGCTCAAGCGCCGCATCGAAATCATCGACCCGCGCACCGGCGAGCTGCGCCACCCGCTGCTGAGAACCAGGCCGGAAAAGCACGCGCTGGTCATCGTGATCTCCGGAGACAAGGGTTTCGCCGGCGCTTTCAACTCCAACATCATCAAGGCTGCCGTCAATTTTCTCGACAAAAATCCCGACAAGCAGATTGACATTGAAGCCGTAGGGCGCAAGGGCCGCGATCTCTTCAGCCGCCGCTATCCTTCCGCCGTTTTCCTCGACCAGTCCGAAGCGGAAAGTCAGCCGTCTTCCCAAAACGATGGAACGAGGTCTCGCCCCGAACGCCAACAACGCGCCGCGCGGGTCGAAGTCACCGGCGAGCATCCCGACTTGCTCTCAAACCTCAGCTACGACCGCGTCCGCGAGCTCGGCGCCGAAGTTGTCGCCCGCTACGGGAACGAGGAAATCGACGCCGCCTACATCATCTACAACGAATTCAAATCTGTAATTCAGCAACGCGTCGTCGTCGAGCGCGTGCTGCCCATCATCAAGCTCGGCCAGTACGAAGTCTCCTCGCTCCGCGAAATGACTCCCGAAGAGCGCGCTCACGCAGCCCATGCAGCTCTTACCGCCGGAGTCACGGTCGAACCGGGCGAGGCCGAAGCCGACATCCAGGAATTTGAGGATGAAGCAAAGAAATTCGGAACCTCGGGCGTTGACTACATCTACGAGCAAACCGCACGCGAAATCTTCGACGCCGTGCTGCCCCGCTACATCACGTCGCAGCTTTATCACTCCACACTGGAGTCCGTAGCCGCCGAGCACGCCGCCCGTATGACCGCCATGGACGCGGCTACCAACAATGCTTCGGAAATGATCGACCGCCTTACGCTCACCATGAATCGCGTCCGTCAGGCCGCCATCACCAAGGAAATTATCG
>JBOGMA010000643.1:0-5393 GCA_050746465.1 Acidobacteriaceae bacterium | reverse complement strand
GCTGCGCAGGAAGCCGAAGACTCCGGACAAGAAGATTGAGCAGGACTTTGATGATTTCGAGTACAGCGCGGCGACGGTTCCGCCGCACAGCACGCGGGCGGGATTTTTCTTTTACGACGTGCAGGGGTTGGGGCCGGCTCCGCTAAAGGGCGCGCGGCTGATGGTGCGGGACATTCGCACGGCCAGCGGGAAAGAGCTTTTCACGTTCGAGATTCCGTTCGATAAATATTTGTAGTCGAGGATTTATGGCTGATCTTCTTCGGCCAACAGATTGCCCAATCGTTCGAGCTTGTTTTCCCAACTCAACCGGTGCTCTCGAACCCATTGCTCCAATCTCCGAAACCCTGCCGGCTCGATTCGGCAACTGCGGACTCGTCCAATTTTCTCGGTCTTTACCAGGCGGCTCTCTTCCAGAATCTGAAGGTGCTGCGCGACCGCGGTGAGCGTAATACCGAGCGGCTCGGCCAGTCGCGAGACCGACTCCGGCTGCTGCGCGAGGCGGTCGAGAATCGCGCGCCGCGTCGGATCTCCCAGGGCGTGGAAGAGCCGGTCGATGGAAATCTCTCTGTCCTTCTTCAATATTCACCATCCATGCGGCCCCTCGCCGGTCGACTCGGCGAAGGACCCCCTATGGGAATCGCTGACAATGCTACTTGGAGAGCTCAAGCTCAAGCCGCTCCAAGAGCTTGCGCCATCCGTCTTCGCGCCGTTTCGGTCCATCCGATCCCTCGTAGAAAGCTCCCTGACAGGTGAGCACCAGATCAGTGACCTGCCCTTTTGATAGAAACTCGGCGGTGACCAGAGAAGACGAAATGCGATGGTCGCCGAGAGTCATGGTGGAAGCGGTAACGACACGCTGATTGGGGAGGATGTCCTGAATGACGCCGTCGTTGCGCAGTGCGACGCCCGGAAAAGGCGTGCCCGGACGGAAGCGGTAGAGCGTGTGTTCCACGCCGCCGATGCGAAAATCCATTTCAAACTGCTCCACGTCATGGCTGTCTCCATCGGCGAACCAGCGGCGCTTTTTTGCTGGGTCGGCGAATGCTGCGAAGAGGCGCTCGGGCGGGTACGGGTAGCGGTGCTCGATAACGAAGGTGCTGTGAACGACTTTGGGTTCCATGGCTGAGGTTCCTTTGTGAAATAGTGAAGTAGATACTTCACTATTTCAGCATGGGCCTGGCGCGGCGAATTGTCAAGTGGATACTTCAGTATTTTTATTCGACGCGATAATTCGGAGCTTCGCGGGTGATGATGTCGTCGTGGACGTGGCTTCCGCGGAGGCCGGCGTTTGAGATTCTGTTCGACAAGTACCTTTAAGAATCCAATCGGCGACTATACCCCAACTCGTCAACTTTTACGCCCCACATCTCTACTGTTCGCTGCAATCCGTTCGGCATCCACTGGTCCATTTGATAAAAGCGCTCCGCGCGGACGTTCCCTGCCAAAACCCACAAGACAGCGTTTCGAAATCCGAGATCGAAAAGGCGTGTGCGAGCAGCCGATACGAGGGCGACGCCTATCCCGCATCCCCAATGTCCGGGATCAACATAGAGAGCGCAGATCTCGCCAAGTCCTTCTAATTCAAGGGCGGGCGATGTCGTGGCAAACCCAAGAATGATTCCGTTTTCAGCAGCCAAGACCGTATGCGGCTTCTTGATGTCCGTACTCCCGAAATCATATCTCCCAGCGCGGTCTTCGGGACGAAGCTGATCAAGGTACTTGTCAGGAAGAAGCTTTCGGTAAGCCGCTTGCCATGCCCTGACGTGCACACGAGCTACTGGGAGCGCATCATCTGGTTCGGCTGGCCTAAGAAGCAACATTCAAAGATTATGAACGATCAGCACCTATTCGACGTGATAATTCGGCGCTTCGCGGGTGATGATGACGTCGTGGACGTGGCTTTCGCGGAGGCCGGCGTTCGAGATTCCGTTCGATAAGTGTTTGTAGGCCTTACTTTGGTCTTCTCCGGCCCGCACGTCCGCCAGCCGTTCGAGCTTGTTCTCCCACGCGAGGCGGTGATCTCGAATCTACTGAATGGCCGGGAGTCAGGCATTTGCAGAACAGGGGCGCTCCGCCCGGCGAAGGGCCGGACGAAACGGATTCACGACAGCAATGGCGAACCACTCGAATGATGTAGACTCCAAGCCATCGGCGGCGATGACCAGCAAGGAGGAGGGATTGCGAATGCTGTTGAAGGACCTCCGGCAGGCTGTTCGTCAGGTGCGGCGAAGTCCTGGTTTCGCGATCACCGCAATCCTGACTTTGGCGCTTGGAGTGGGTGCAACGGTTGCCGTGTTCAGCGTTGCCTATGGCGTGCTGATCGATCCGTTCCCCTACAAAGATGTTCATACCCTGGCCACTCCGAAGCTCTGTTCCTCAAAATTCCCGCGTTGTTACTGGGACAACTACACGGTGCCGCAGTTTCGTGAGATTCAGCGAAGCACCGATATCTTCAGCGGCATTACGGCTTCGACGATCAGTTACGTCACGCTGACAGGGGGACCGGAGCCGGAGCGAGTCCGGGGCAATTACATCACGCCGAATACCTTCGATGTTCTTGGAGTGAAGCCGATTCTGGGGCGGGTCTCGACGGAGTCCGACGTGCAGCCGGGACATGAGCCGGTGGCGCTGCTGAGTTACCGCTATTGGCAGGCGCACCTGGGCGGAAGCCGCTCCGTACTGGGCCGAGTCATGACGTTCGACCACCAGCCTCGAGTGATTATCGGGGTTATGCCGCCGCGTTTCCTGTGGCGCGGCGGGGACGTTTATATGCCCATCAACCTCGCGACGACACATGGACCAAGCTTCCCCCAATCCTTCACCCTTGTCGGACGCGTGAAACCGTGAGTGACCGGAAGCCAGGCTTCGGCAGAGCTAACGCCGATTTTTCAGAGTTTTGCCAAAGCCAATCCGGGAAATTTCCCGACAGATCTGCACGTGGGCCTGATGTCGTTCGATCAGATGTTCCAGTCGGACCTGGCTTCCACGCTGCACCTTCTACTTGGCGCGGTCTTTGTTCTGCTTCTGATCGCGTGCGTAAATGTTTCCAGCCTGATGCTTGCGCGCGCGGTGCGGCGCGAGCATGACGCGGTTGTGCGCATGGCCGTTGGAGCAACTCCGATGCGCCTGGCGCGCTCGGCGCTGATCGAATCGCTGGTGCTGGCATTGGCGGCGATACCGTTTGCGCTGGCGTTTGCGTGGATTGGGCTGCAGGCGACGCTGCGCATCGTTCCGGTGGAGACAATACCGGACGAGGCGGTGGTGACGCTGAACGTTCCCGTACTGCTGATATCGCTGGGTATCGCTCTGTTGACCGTGGTCCTGTTTGGCCTGGCGCCGGCGTGGCATTCGACCCGTCCGCGGCTGTCGGGCGTGCTGAACGGTGTGCGGACGACCGGGAGCCGCGCGGAGCGGAGGATTCTAAGCGGATTCGTGATTACAGAGATTGCTCTCTCGCTGACGTTGCTGATGCTCGCGGGACTCATGGTGCATTCGTTGATGGCGGTAGAGAGGGCACCCGTGGGGATGGAGCCGGACCATACTTTGCTGGTAAGCGTGCCACTGGATAAGAGCCACTATTCCACGATGGAAGGCCATAACCGATTTTTCCGGGAGGCGATGGGGAAGTTGGCGACCTTGCCGGGAGTGCGTTCGGTCACAGTCGATGTCGGCCTTTATGGACTGGGAGCGCACATCCAAGTGGCTTCGCGGCCCATCGACCAGCAGCGGGATTTTGTCCTCGTTCATCCGGCGGATCCACAGTATCTGTCGATTGCAAAGCTCGTGCTGCGACAGGGGCGGTTCTTCGAGGAGCCCGACATTCAATCCGACCTGCATAACGTGGTGGTCACGGAGAATTTAGTGAAGAACTATTTCAGCGACAAAAATGTCCTGGGGCAGACCATCCATTTGCCGGATTTGCTTGCGGACCACCCTGAGATGAAATCCGATGCCTTCACAATTGTCGGCGTGATCGACAATATTCCCCCATTTCCGGGCGACGACATCGAACGTCCGCAGGTGCTGCTGCCTTACTCGGTGGGCGCACTGGCCAACACACTGGTTGTTTCAACCAGTGTCCCGGCGGAGTCCATGGAGCAGCCGACGCGGCGGACGCTGGCCTCGATCGATGCCGAGCAGCCGATCGCGGAAATGCTCACGGTAAGGGAACTGCTCGACCGGTATGGCTATGCGGGGCCGCGATTCACGCTGACGCTGTTCAGCACATTTGCCGCATTTGCGCTGTTGCTCTCCGTAATCGGCATCTATGGGGTACTGTCGTTGCTGACCTCGCAGCGAACGCGGGAAATCGGCGTGCGCATGGCCCTGGGCGCCAGCCGGGCGAACGTTATCTGGCTGGTGACGCGCCAGGCCGTCGTGTTGTCGCTGTGCGGGATCGCCGCAGGACTGCCACTGATGTTTCTAGCCGGCCGCTTCGCGAAGCAGGAGCTGTTTCGTACCCCGCAATTCGATCCGATTGTGATTCTGGCGGCCATGGCGGTGCTGCCGCTGCTTGCGGTCGCGGGAACCTGGCTACCGGCGCGTCGAGCATCACGCGTCGATCCAGTGAAGGCGCTGCGCGCCGACTGATTCTTCGCCTGAGCGCCGCCTACTCCACGTGGTAGTTGGGCGCTTCGCGGGTGATGATGACGTCGTGGACGTGGCTTTCGCGGAGGCCGGCGTTCGAGATTCGGATAAATTTTGATTTGGTCTGCAGGTCTTCGATGGTTCCGCAGCCGAGATAGCCCATTCCGGAGCGGAGCCCGCCGACGAGCTGGTAGACCATGGCTTCGAGCGGTCCGCGATGGGGTACGCGGCCTTCGATTCCTTCGGGAACGTACTTCGCCAGCCGATTGCCCGCGTTGCGCTCGCGGTTGACGACGCCTTCGCCGCGCGTGCCTTCCTGCTCAAAATCCTGCGTGCCCTGGAAGTAGCGCTCGCCCGAGCCCTGGGCCATGGCGGAGAGCGAACCCATTCCGCGATAGGCCTTGAAGGACCGGCCCTGGTAGAGGATGGTTTCGCCCGGGCTCTCATCGACTCCGGCAAAAAGCGAGCCGATCATGACGACGTTCGCTCCGGCGGCGATGGCCTTGGCCACGTCGCCCGAATACTTGATGCCTCCGTCGGCGATGACGGGAATGTCGTGCTCGCGGCCGGCGCGGTAGGCCTCGCTGATGGCGGTGATCTGCGGCATACCCGCGCCCGTGACCATGCGGGTGGTGCAGATGGAGCCCGGGCCGATGCCGACCTTGATTCCATCCGCGCCGTGCTCGATCAGCGCCTTCGCGGCATCATAGGTGGCGATGTTTCCCGCGAGCAGGGCTACATCGGGAAACGCCTTTTTGACCTGGCTCACGGCTTCAAGCACGCGGGAGGAGTGGCCGTGGGCGGAG
>JBOGMA010000642.1:0-6283 GCA_050746465.1 Acidobacteriaceae bacterium | reverse complement strand
AGTATCTGTTTGTGGCGGAGACCGGAGGCAAGGGCCTGCGGGAGCTTTCCATTGCGGCCAGCGGGGCGTTGACTGAGGTGACCGGATCGCCATTCCAGACGGGGCTGGGGCCGGCGGCGGTCCTGGTGGACTCGACGGGAAGCTATGTTTATGTGGCGAACCGGACGGACGGGACGATCTCCGCCTTCACACTCGCAGCTACCGGCGGACTCACGGCTATCACCGGGTCACCGTTCAAAACTGGCGCGCAGCCATCTGACTTGGCCGAGGACACCTCGAACACGTATCTCGGAGTTGCCTGCACTGGCGGAGGGCCTGATTTCCAGGTTTTTTCAATTGGCAGCGCGACGAGTGCGGCTCCGGGCGGGTTGACCAGCTTTGCAAAAACCAGTGGAAACAGTCCTTCGGGAACGCTTGCGGTTGTGGCGGCCAAGTAGCGGGAATGCCGCGCATTCACTCAATAACTATCGAAATTGCGCAGCGGGGTTGACACGAAATTCTTGCTGCTTATGCTCAGATATTGAGGATCATGTCTGTTTTCGTACGTTTTTTTCGCCTTCGTTCCTGTTTTGTTCGGGTGATCGTGCCGCTGATTTTGGGGCTGGCCTTTGCCGGCTGCGGTAGATTTTCTCCTCGTCCTAAAAAGCAATATGTCTATGTTTCGGCGCGGAAGGCGTTTCTGCGCGAGCGGCTGGCCGCGGTGACGAACCGGGTGGCGGACCTGCAGAATGGGGAGCGGCTGGAGGTCATCAGCCAGGAGCGGCGCTTTTACCGGGTGAAGACGCCGCAGGGCGCTGTGGGATGGATCGATGACCTGCAGGTGATTGACCAGGCGGAATACGACAAATTCACGGCGTTGGCGAAGGCCCATGCCCACGACGCTGTGGTGGTGACGGGGATTTTGCGAGATGCGTCGAATGTTCACATTGATCCGGGGCGCAAGTCGGAACACTTGTACGTGTTTCCGGAGAATACCCATGTCGAGTTGCTGAAGCGGGCTTCGATGCAGAAACCCATGCCTCCGCAGGCGGTTCCGGTTCCGCTGCCCGCGAAGGGAGAGAAGTCCGCCGCGAAGAAGAAAAAGGAAAAACCGGATATCAACGCGCCTCCATATGTGCCGGATGGGCCTCCCATGGAAGACTGGTGGCTGGTGCGGGGTCCGCAAGGGGAGACCGGATGGGTGCTGTCGCGGATGCTGGACATCAACATTCCGCAGGAAATAGCGGGGCTGGCTGGGACGCAGAAATATATCGCCGCCTACCGGCTGGCGACGGTATACGACCCGGAGTCGAAGTTTCCGGGCGGGCAGGCTCCGGATTATGTAGCGGTCACGAACTCGTGGAAAAGCGGACTGCCTTATGACTTTGATCAGGTGCATGTGTTCACGTGGGTGACGAATCACCACCGGTACGAATTGTCGTTTCGGCAGCGTGGCATTGAGGGATATCTGCCGGTGACGATCGGCAGCGGAGTCTTTAACGGCAAGACGGAGCCCACGTTTTCATTTCGCCAGTCGGCTGACAATAGGGCGGTGGAGATTGATCCGGTGACGGGCGCGGCCGGGGCTGCAAAGACGGTTCTGGCGACGTATCGGCTGGAAGGGAACCTTGTGTACCGCGTGAGTGGGCCGGAACCGGCGAAGGCCGCCGCAACCAAGGCCTCGGGCTCGGGGAGAGAACACTCGCGGCGATCCAGGCGAAGGGAAAGGCGGAAGCATTGACCATGGTTCCTCTCGCGGCAGCGGACGGAGGCCGGCCACCCTTTTTCCCGGATGCAGCATCAAAGTTTCGGGCCATTTAAAAACGGACGCGGCCGGGCCTAAATCCAGGCGCATCGAATGGAATGATTGCCTTGGATGAGCCGCTGGCTATATTGTGGTAGTACTCAACTGGTGTCCGGCGTATTTTTAGCCGGAGGGCGAAGCTCACCGTTTTGCCTGATTTTGACGATTTGGATATGACAACAGCAGGAGATCGGCACATGGACAACAAGCCGGCGCAGAATATTCAGGATACCTTCCTGAATACCGTTCGCAAGGATAAGACACCCATCACAATTTACCTGGTGAGCGGGGTGAAATTGACCGGAAAGATCCGGTCCTTCGACAAGTATTCGGTGCTGCTGGAGAACAACAGCCAGGAGCAATTGATTTTCAAGCACGCGATCTCCACAGTGGTGAGCACGCGCTCGGTGATGCATGAACTGCATCGTCCTACGGGTCCTGGCGTGGCGGCCCATGGTGCGCCGGCGGCTGCTTCGGAAAGCGGTTCCTGAGGCTCCGTTAGCCGCTGCGTGAGCCGATTGCGTGAAGTCATGCTGACGGTACATCCGCATTGAACCAGAACAGCCAGAGGGATGGGCGCGGCGACCGCGCCATCCTGGTTGCGGTGGAATTTACGTCGCAGCGGGCGGTCCGCGGAACTGCTTCCGCGCTGCGCAGCGCCGCACAGGCGCGGGACGCGGCTCGCGGCAGTGCGAGCGAAGACGGCGCAGACTCGCCGTCGCTTGTATCTTCTGATCTTCGCGCTTCCCTTGAGGAATTTCGTGAGCTGGTGATTTCAGCCGAGGGTGAAATCGCGGCTGAGATTATGCAGCGGCGGCCGAAACCCGACCCCGCAACGCTGATCGGCAGCGGCAAGGTGGAGGAGATTGCGGGCGTCGCGGCAGGCGCGGGCGCGGACGTGGTCCTGTTCAATTGTGATCTGACTCCGACGCAGTTGCGGAACCTTGAAGACGCGCTGCCCTGTCGGGTGGTGGACCGCACGCAGCTAATTCTGGACATTTTTGCCCGGCACGCGCGCACTCGCGAAGGCCAGTTGCAGGTGGAAACGGCCCAGCTTGAGTACATGCTGCCCAGGCTGACCGGACGCGGCGCGGCCATGTCGCAGTTGGGCGGCGGCATCGGCACCAGAGGCCCGGGCGAAACGCAGTTGGAGACCGACCGGCGGCGAATTCAGCGGCGGCTGCAACATCTGAAAGAACAACTGGAGAGCGTGCGGCGGGTCCGTTCCCAGCAGCGCCAGCGGCGGGAATCGGTTCCGGTTCCGGCGGTGGCGCTGGTGGGGTATACGAACGCGGGCAAGAGCACGCTGTTCAACCGGCTGACACAGGGCGGCGTGCTGGAGTCGGCGCGGATGTTCGCGACGCTCGATCCAAAGCTTAAAGCCATGCTGCTGCCCAGCCGCCGAAAGATTCTGTTGTCCGACACGGTTGGATTTATCCGCGATCTGCCGCATACGCTGGTGACGTCGTTCCGGGCGACGCTGGAGGAAGTTCAGAAGGCCGAGGTGCTGGTCCATGTGCAGGACGCCTCAAGCGAAATGCGCGAGGAGCACAAGGCCGAGGTGGAGAAAGTTCTCGGAGAATTGGGAGTCCTGAGCAAACCGCGGATTGAGGTCCTGAACAAAATTGATCTGCTGACTGACGAGCAGCGAGTTGGACTGGCGGCGGGCGGTGCGATTGCGGTTTCGGCAAAGCGGGGATTGGGAATTGATAAGTTGCTGGCGCGGATTGACGAGGAACTTATTGCCGATCCGGTGGTGGAGCAGCGGTTCGAGATTCCGCAGTCGGAAGGAACGGCTTTAGCGGCGCTGGGCGCGGGTGCGGTGATCCGCGAGCGGGAATTTGTCGGGAATTCAGTTCGGATGACAGTGGCGGGACCGGCATCTTTGCTGGGGCGATACCGGGAGTTCAGGATTAGCCAGAACTTGCCCGCACAAGAATTACCGTAACGTTGTCATGGCTTCCGGCCCTGTTGGCGGCATCGATGAGTTGGCGGCAGTGATCGTCGAGGGATGCGATGCGGCTGAGGATGGCGACGATCTGGTCGTCAGGAACTTCGCGGATGAGGCCGTCGGAGCAGAGCAGGAATGTGTCGCCGGGCTGGATGGTTAACTCGCTCAGTTCCGGCTCGACGGAGGGCTGGGTTCCGATGGCGCGGGTGATGACGTTCTTTAGCGGCGAGCGCTCGGCATCCTCCGGGGTCATGTGGCCGAGCCGGACCTGTTCGTCCACCAGCGAGTGATCGTTGGTTTGGCGCGTGAGCTGTCCGGCGCGGAACAAATAGCAGCGGCTGTCTCCGACGTGTCCGATGAGCGCGGAGTTGTCCTGAACGGCGAGAGCGACCAGGGTTGTGCCCATGCCCTGGAGCGATCGATCGCTGGCGGAACGAGCATGTACGAGGTGGTTGGCGGCGGCGATGGACTCAGTGAGTGCGCGGCGGCGATCCTCGGTTGAGGTTGTGGTGCAGAGGCGCTCAATGACGGTATCGACGGCGATGCGGCTGGCGACTTCACCGGCCGCGGCTCCGCCCATGCCGTCGCACACGACGAAGACTCCGGCTTCCAGGCATTGCCCGAAGGCGTCTTCATTGTGGTCTCGGACCTTACCTGTGTCAGAGAGGGCGGCAACTTCGAGCGTGGTGGACTCTGGCATGACTGAATGGCTGTTTCCCTGATTCAAAATACATGGGTGGCGATGATTGCTCAACCTTTCGGAGCAATCTTCGCCGGAGAGGTTTCCAATAGTGGGAATGGAAGTATGTGGCGCGGAGCGGAGGAATTCAGTGTAATGGTTGGGGACAGTCAGCCCTTTGCGCTTTCGAGTTTGGACTCGGCTTCGCGCATGATGTCGTTCGCCTGCTCGTATTTTTCGGGATCTTCACCGGCTTCGGCCCAGAGCTTGCGTCCGTGGTCGAGCTCGAGTTGAGCGGCGGGTTCGTCGATTTCTTCCGGCCTCTGGGCACTCTCGGCCAGGATGGTGACGCGCTCGGGCAGCACTTCCACGAATCCGCGGGCGACGTTGAAGCGATCACCCATTCGCTCGCCGCCATCGCGGTGGTCGCCTCCATGCAGGCGGACCTCGCCGGGAGCCAGTTCGGCAAGCAGCGGACTGTGGCCGTAGAGGACTTCGAAATAGCCGGATTTCGACGGCACCTCGACGGCATCCACCGCCTGGTCGACGAGGATGTGATCGGGAGTGACGAGCCGGACTGTTAAGCGATTGGTGTCTGCCATGATTGTGTGCCACTGTTTCCAGCAGGGGCTAAAGCCCCTTTGTTTTCGCGCTTTTCGGCACGGCTGAAGCCGTGCCTGATACAAGCATTCCTATGCCTTGGCCGCCATTTTGTCGGCGGCTTCGAGCACTTCGTCGATGGTTCCCTTCATGTAGAAGGCCTGCTCGGGCACGTCGTCGTGCTTGCCCTCGATGACCTCCTTGAAGCTGCGGACGGTGTCGGCGATTTTGCAGTAGCGGCCGGGGATTCCGGTGAACTGCTCGGCGACGTGGAAGGGCTGGGAGAGGAACTTCTGTACTTTGCGGGCGCGCGAGACGGTAAGCTTGTCCTCTTCCGACAGCTCGTCGATGCCAAGGATGGCGATGATGTCCTGAAGGTCCTTATAGCGCTGCAGGATGCGCTTTACGCCCTGGGCCACGTCGTAATGTTCCTGCCCGACCACGCGCGGGGTGAGAATGCGCGAGTTGGAGGCGAGCGGATCGACGGCGGGATAGATGCCCAATTCGGAAAGCGGGCGGGAAAGCGCGGTGACCGCGTCGAGATGGGCGAAGGTCGTCGCAGGAGCCGGGTCGGTGAAATCATCGGCGGGAACGTAGACGGCCTGCACGGAGGTCACGGAGCCTTTCTTGGTAGAGGTGATGCGCTCCTGAAGCTCGCCCATTTCCGTGGCCAGGTTGGGCTGATAGCCCACGGCGGAAGGCATGCGCCCGAGCAGCGTGGAGACTTCAGAGCCGGCCTGCGTGAAGCGGAAGATATTGTCGATGAAGAGCAGCGTGTCCGAGCCTTCCTGGTCGCGGAAGTACTCGGCGACGGTGAGGGCGGAGAGCGCAACGCGGAGGCGCGCGCCGGGAGGTTCGGTCATCTGTCCGTAGATAAGCGCGGCTTTGGACTTGGACAGGTTCTTGAGGTCGATGACGCCGGCTTCCTGAAATTCGAGCCAGAGGTCGTTGCCCTCGCGCGTGCGCTCGCCCACTCCGGCGAAGACGGAGAAGCCGCCGTGTTTGGAGGCGACGTTATTGATGAGTTCCTGAATGACGACGGTTTTGCCGACCCCCGCGCCGCCAAAGAGGCCGATTTTGCCGCCTTTGAGGAAGGGCTGGATGAGGTCGATGACCTTGACGCCGGTCTCAAACATTTCTTCCGACGTGGATTGCTCGTCGAACGCGGGCGCTTCACGGTGAATGGGCATGTGGACCTTCGCGTTGACTGGGCCAAGCTCGTCCACGGGCTGGCCGATGACGTTCAGCACGCGGCCAAGCGTTTCACGAC